>CAMOKF010000010.1 GCA_946617625.1 uncultured Bacillota bacterium | reverse complement strand
ACCATAGATTTCTTTTCTTAATCAAAACCTCTTCACCTCTACCAAAGTATATGAGAAAAGAAAAATAATATGAAAAAAAAAGAAAGATAAAATCTTTCTTAAGATTTTAAAGTTAAATAACCTGGAAGACCATTTTTACCATCTATTCTAGCATAATTTGATTCAGTATAACTAGAATTATAAGCCGTACCGTTTCCTCCTACTAAACTTGTACAATCACTAAATACAGAAAATCCATACAATGAACTCACATGAGTAAAATCCCAAAGATTAGATACAAAAATAGTAGTAAGACTAGTACATCCAGAAAAGCAAAAATAAGCTTGTGTAACTTTAGATGTATCAAAACTACTCAAATCAAGAGTGGTTAAACTTCTACACCTCCTAAAAGCAGATTGAAATGTAGTAGCATTAGAAGTATCCCAATTAGATAAGTTTAAATTTCTTAAAGCGTAGCAATCACTAAACGTTTCAAACAAGCCAGTAATTTTTGAGGTATTCCACTCACTTAAATCTAAACTAGTAATTGATTCACAACGACTAAATGTTCCAGAAATCGAAGTAACATTACTAGTATTCCAATTATCAACAGCTAAAGTAGAAACATGAGAGAGATAACTAAACATGTAAGCAAAACTTACTGCTTCACTAGTATCCCAATTAGATACATCTAATGTAGATAAACTAGAACAAGATTTAAACATAAGATCAAAGTATTTACATTTAGAAGTATCAAATTTTGAAACATCTAAGGATTGTAATGAACCACAATTTTCAAACATAGAAGAAAGATTTAAAGCACTGCCAGTTTTAAATTTATTAGGATTCATATGAATATTCAACAATAAATAATTATCTAAAAACATTCCAGAAAAATCTGTAACATTATCAGTTTCAAATTTACTTAAATCTAAACCTGTAATTTTATCACAATAAGCAAACATATAACTCATATCAGTCACTTTACTAGTATCAAAATTACTTACATCAATATTTTCTATACTATATAAAATACCAAAATCACTTCCACGATAATATCCTTCAAACATATGACTCATATTTGTAACATTAGAAGTATTCCAATTTGATAAATCTAGTTTATCAATTTTAGAATGATAAAACATATAAGATGCATCCACAACCAATGAAGAATCAAACTCAGTAATTAAATCTGTTAAAGTATCATCAAAAACAAAATCCATAAAAAATTTAGATGAGTTCTCATTCAAATAATATTTTCCAGGTTCCAAATACATATGTAAATCTACATTATAAAATCTAACATATTCAACTTCATTAATACACTCATCGGTATCTGGATCATATTCAGTACAGTCAGAAAAGCGATTGCCATCTTCTTCATTAAGTACTTCACCCCATACATATGCATGACTATTATAACCATTCTCTTCATCAATCATTGTAATCAAATTATCATTAGTCATTGTTATATTATCAGGTAACTCATTTTCTACAATAACATTAACTTGACGAATATCGTATACAACATCCCCAGAACCACCATAAATTTTTGACATTTTGCTTCTAAAGTCTGGCCCTGAAACAAACAAACCATTATTGTGCTCTCTTTCTTTAGCTTCATCAGTAGCATTTTGGTAATTAATAATTATAGAAGCATTAATAGTTCCATCAGCAGTTGGTAAATCTTCTTCTGTAATATCTTCCTTAAAAGTTACTTTTAATTTAATTCTTTCTGTTGAATTAGATTTAAGAAGATTAAACTGTTCGATAGGAACACCATCTTTATAAGTAATCTCATATTCAATAAAACTAGAAACATCTTCAAAGCCAGATACTTGAACAGAATCAACCATAGCATCTATAGTACCATTATTAACAATATCACTTTCTAATATTAATGAAGATCCTGTAGTTTCAAGCAAAACACTAAAATTAATAGTTGTCTTATCTACTATTTCAGGCTCCTCGTTAACAGTAGCTTCTACAGATTTATAAGTAACATTATCAAAATAAACATCCCAGCTAACAGGATTAAAAATAGCTAATCCATTAATATTCAAAGCAGCTGATAAATAAGCGAATCCAATACTAATGAATAAAATAAGTATCAATAACATTTTTTTATTATTTATTCTTAACCTTCTCATATAAAGTCTCCTACTATAAAAATTATAGCAAATATATAAAAAAAATAGAAGAATTATCTTCTATTTATATATTTTATCTACAGCTTTCATTAAACCTAATTTTCCATAATTATAAGTCAATGCTCCTTGCATATAAGCAATATATGGTTCTCTAATTGGACCATCACATGATAACTCTATTGAAGAACCTTGAGTAAATGCTCCTGCTGCCATAACAACTTTATCAGTATATCCAGGCATATCCCATGCTTCAACTACTGCATTAGAGTCAATTGGACTAGCTTCTTGAATACCTCTAGTAAACTCAATTAATTTATTAGGATCTCTAAAAGTAATATTTTGAACTATATCAGCTCTTTCTTCATTAAATTTTGGATCAACTTCATAACCTAATTCTTCTAATACACAACTAGCTAAAACAGCTGTTTTAGTAGCAGATGCAACTACACTAGGAGCCATAAATAATCCTTGTAGTATTTGTTTATTAATTCCTAAAGAAGGTCCTACTTCTCTACCTTCTCCAGGAAGAGTTAATCTCTCTGCACATAACTCTACTAAATCATGTCTTCCAGCAATATAAGCACCATTTGGAGCAATACCTCCACCTAGATTTTTAATTAATGAACCAACCATGATATCAGCACCTATTGCTACAGGTTCTACTCTACTAACAAATTCACAATAACAATTATCAACCATAATAATAATATCTTTATCTATATTTTTTATATAATTAATAACTTTTTCTACTTTCTCTATTGTTAAGCTCTTTCTAGTAGAATAACCTTTACTTCTTTGTATTTCAATTACTTTAACTTTATGATTAATTATATAATTTTTTATACTATCATAATCAAAATCATTATCAACTAAATCTATTTGATCATATTTAATACCAAAACTAATTAATGAAGATGAGTTAGGTACAATTCCTATAACTTCATCTAAAGTATCATAAGGTTTACCACAAATACTAAGTAAAGTATCTCCAGGTCTTAAAAGTCCAAATAAACAAACAGTTAAAGCATGTGAACCTGATATAAATTGACTTCTAACTAGTGCATCTTCACATCCAAATATATCTGCAAATATCTTCTCAATAGTATCTCTACCTAAATCATTATATCCATAACCTGTAGTCGAATTAAAACATGATTCAGAAACTTCAAACTTATGAAAACTACTAAGTACTCTTAAACTATTATAATCACATAATTCATCTATTTCTTTAAATCTTTCTTTAACCTTTTCTTCACATTTATTTACTAAAGTAACTACTTCATCTCTAATCCCTAATTCCTTATACATTATAAAACTCCTTATTCATTAAATTTACCGCCATCAACTCTAATAATAGAATCATTGACATAACTTGCTTTGTTACTAGCTAAAAAAACAACAACATTAGCTATTTCTTTTGCTTCAGCAAATCTACCAATTAATATTTTCTTATTATATTCTTCTATCTGCTCTAAAGTCAAATCTTTATTCATATCAGTTTTAGTCCATCCAGGGCATACACAATTTACATTAATGTAAGGAGAAAATTCACGTGCCATATTATGAGTAAGAGAAATAATACCTGCTTTAGAAGCATCATAATCACAACTTTCAGGATAGAAAGTATCAATAGCATTAGTACTACTAATATTAATAATCTTACCACTTTTATTCTCTAACATTACTTTAGCTACATATTTACTAACTAAATAAGTACCAATAACATTAACTTCTAATATTCTTTTAAAATCCTTTACTCTTTTTTCTAAGAATAAATTATCTTTACAAATAGAAGCATTATTAACTAATATATCTATTCCTCCAAAAGCATCACATATATCATTAATCATCTCTTCTACTTCTTCTTCTTTTGATATATCGCATTTACATACCATAACTGATACATTATATTTTTCTGATATATACTTTTGTAATTCTAAAGCTTCATCCTCATGATGACAATAATTAATAACTACATCTAGTCCAGACTTAGCAAATTCTTCTATAATGGCTTTACCTATACCTCTATTTCCACCAGTTACTAAAGCTACTTTACTCATATAAAATCACCTACTTAACTATCTTATAATTTCTTAAAAATAATTCTAATTCTTCTATATCTCTAATATTAACCATATTAGAATATAATTTTCCTTTTTTAATATAAATAATTGCCGGAGAGATATCACTACTTAAATTAAAATCATACTTATCTAAAAAGCTTCTTAAAGAACTATCATTTTCATAATAATTCATATAAGTAATATTATTTTTATCTAATAAATCCTTAACTTTGTTGCAATTACTACAATCATCTTTTTCAATATAAATAATAAATGTATCTTTATTATCCATTCTAGATTTAATAGTACCCGAAGTAGAAAATCTTCTTCCTATAACAATTAATAAAACTATAACAAAAATTCCTATAACAAAAAAACCAATTAAAAACTTATTTCTAGCTTTTATAAATTCTTCATCCTTATATTTCATAATATCAATCCTCTCTATTAAAATTATAACAAATTTATATAAAAGAAAAAAGAGACAAGATGTCTCTTATTTATTTATTTTCTCTACTCGTATAGTTACTTTTTCGTCATTTAATTCATCAGTGAATTCATCATTTATTTCAACTAATTCATCACCTAATACTTCACCCATAACATAATCATAGTATTTCTTCATCATTTCTTTTACTTTAGGAGTACCATTATAATAAACTTTAATATGATCAGTTATAACAAAATCAGCATCTTTTCTTAAAGCTTGAACAGTTCTAACAAATTCACGAGCTAATCCTTCAAGTATTAAATCATCAGTTAATGTTGTTTCTAATACTACACAAGTTTTATCATTTGTAGTAGCTGCAAAACCTTCTTTTTGTTTTAATGTAATAATTACCATATCTTTAGTTAAAGTAAAGTCTTCACCATCTAAATTAACTACTATTTCACCAGATTGAACTTTTTCAATTTCTTTCTTTGTGAAGTTATTTAATACTTCTTGTAGAGTCTTAATCTTTGGTCCTAAAACTTTACCTAATTCCTTAAAGTTAGGTTTAATAGAATATTCTAAGTATTCACTCATATCTTCTTTAAATACTATTTCTTTAACATTTAATTCTTCTTTAATTATTGGTAATAAGTCTCCAATAATTTTCTTATCTTTTAAAGGTAAAATTACTTCAGAAATAGGTTGTCTAACTTTAATATTTACTTCTTCTCTAGCATATCTACCTAAAGAACAAATATCTCTAACTAAATCCATTCTAGTTTCAACTTTTTCATCTATTAACTTCTTATCATATTTAGGATAATCAGCTAAATGAACTGACTCTTTACCAGTTAACTTCTTATAGATTTCTTCTGTTAAGAATGGAGTTATAGGAGCACATAATCTAGTTAATGCCTCAAGTACTTCATATGTAGTTAAATAAACAGCTTTTTTGCTCTCTGTTAACTCTGAGTCCCAGAATCTTCTTCTATTACTTCTAATATACCAGTTAGATAAATCATCATTTAAGAATGGAACAATATATTTAGTTGCTTTATTTAAATCATATTCTTCTAAAGCTTCTGTAACATTCTTAATTAATCTATTTAATTTAGATATTAGCCATCTATCAATTAATTCTCTATCTTTAACAGGAATATTATATTCTCTAGGATCAATGTGATCAGCATTAGCATACATTTCAAAGAATGAATATGCATTTTTAAATGTTGATACATATTTAGAATAAACTTCCTTAACACCAGCTACATCAAATCTAAGTGGAGTCCATACTGGTGATGTATATAGCATATAGAATCTTATAGTATCTGCTCCATATTCAGTCATTATTTCTACTGGATTAATTATATTACCAACTGACTTAGACATCTTTTTACCATAAGCATCTAACATCATATCGTTAACTACAACGTTCTTAAAGCTTGACTTACCACTAATTAAAGTAGATAAAACAAGTAAAACATAGAACCAACCTCTAGTTTGATCAACACCTTCAGCTATAAAATCGGCAGGGAATTGTGATTCAAATAATTCCTTATTCTCAAATGGATAATGATATTGAGCATAAGGCATAGCACCACTATCAAACCAAACATCCATAACATCTATTACTCTATCCATAGTCTTTCCACATTCAGGACATTTAATATGAATATTATCTACATAAGGTCTATGTAATTCTAAGTCATCAGCTACTTTTTCAATAGCTTTTTCTTTTAATTCTGCTACACTACCAATAGTTTCAAAATGACCACATTCACAAGTCCAAATAGGAAGTGGACATCCCCAATATCTATTTCTAGAAATACCCCAATCAATCATGTTTTCTAGCCAGTTATTAAATCTTTTTTCTCCAACATAATCAGGATACCAATTAATTTTTTTATTTTCTTCTATTATCTTATCCTTATATGCAGTATTTTTAACATACCATGCTGGTTTAGCATAATAGATTAATGGTTGTTTACATCTCCAACAATGAGGATAATCATGAGTCATCTTAACTTTCTTAAATAGTTTATCTTCACTCTTTAAATACTTAATAATATCTATTTCAAGTTCAGGATCAGTTACTAATCTACCTTCCCAAGGTCCTGTAGTATAACATCCATCTTTTCCAACAGGATTAACAAAAGTAATACCATTTTCAGTACATACTCTATTATCGTCAACACCATAAGCTGGAGCTAAATGTACAATACCAGTACCATCACTAGCAGTAACATAATTATCAGCTAACACTTCAAAAGCTTTTCCTTCTACCTTAACAAAAGGAATTAATTGCTCATATTTTAATCCAACTAAATCTGTACCTTTATAAGACTCTAGTACTTTATATTCATCACCTAATACTGAATTAGCCAATTCTTTAGCAACGATAAATTTATAACCCATACTCTCAACTTTAATATAATCTAAATCAGGATTGACACATAAAGCAACATTTGCCATAAGAGTCCAAGGAGTAGTAGTCCATACTAATATATAAGTATCACTATCAACTAATTTAAATGGAACAATTACTGTATTAACAGATACTTCTTTATATCCTTGAGAAACTTCATGAGAAGCAAGTTCAGTACCACATCTAGGACAATAAGGTAATACTTTATTTCCATAATAAATTAAACCTTTTTTATTTAATTGATCAACAATCCACCATTCAGACTCAATATAATTATTATCACAAGTTACATAAGGATCATCAAAATCAATAAATTGTCCCATCATATCAGTAACAGTCTTTACTTCATCAATATTAGTTGCAGTTTCATTCTTACAAGCTTCACAGAATTTTTCTACACCTAATTTTTCAATATCAGTCTTAGATTTAAAACCTAATTTCTTTTCTACATTTACTTCAATTGGTAATCCATGTGTATCAAGACCAATCTTTCTTAATACATAATTACCTTGCATAACTTTAAATTTACAAAATGCATCTTTAATAGTTTTAGCAAACACATGATGAATACCAGGTTTAGCATTTGCATATATAGGTCCATCATAAAATACAAATCTAGGACCATCTTTTCTATTCTCTGTACTTTTTTCTAATATATTTATTTTATTCCAATATTCAGTAAGCTTCTTTTCAACAGAAGATACACTACCTTGTTCTAATTTTTCAAATTTCATATTCTAACCTCCTATATAAATATTACATAACTGTAATAAACAACAAATATTAATAAAAAGAAAAATCCTTCTCTTCTAGTAATCTTATAATCTTTAAAAGAAAATGCAAATAATAAGAATGCTGATGCAAGCATAACAACTAAATCTATATAACTAAATGCAATAGATTGAATGCCCCCAAATAAAGCTACAGGTACACCAATAACCATACCTATATTGAAGATATTACTTCCTACTACATTTCCAATAGCAATATCATATTCACCTTTTCTAGTAGCAGTAACACTAGTAACAAGTTCAGGTAATGAAGTACCTAAGGCTACAATTGTTAAAGAAATCATTCTCTCACTTACTCCTAATATAGAAGCAATAGATGAAGCACTTTCAACAACAAAGTTACTTCCTAGTACTATTCCAACAATACCTATACCCGTATAAATAAATGACTTAGATAAACTAAGAGTTTCCTTATTATCTTGATCATCATCTATCTTATTTCTAGTCATACTAATTAAATAATAAATAAATACTAAGAAAAATAACATTAAAATAATACCATCTTGTCTTGTAAAACTACTTACTACATTTTTATCAAAAATCTTATCTGATAATAAAACTGCAAATAAAGTAGTTATTAACATAGTAATAGGTAATTCTTTTTTAACAGTATTATTCTTAACATTAAGAGAATGAAATAAGGCAGAAGTACCTAGTATTAATAAAATATTTAAAATATTACTACCAATAACATTACCTAAAACCATATCACCATTATTAGATATTAATGACTTAATAGAAACAGCAAATTCTGGAGCACTTGTTCCAAATGCCACAATAGTAAGTCCTATCAGCATCTTAGATACCTTAAAATTAGATGCTATATTAGAAGCACCATCAACAAATAAATCTGCTCCTTTAATTAAAATAATAAAGCCAATAACTAAAATAATAATTTGTAAAAACATAAATCCTCCTTATTCTTAAGATAAATAAAAAAGGTGATACCAAAGGACAGGAAAAACCTGTGGTACCACCTTAATTTATACTCTATACTATAACGCGTAACCGTATTTATCTTATCCATAAATCGCAACTTGAAAGTGATCTAAATATATCTTCCTAACTTGTTCACACCTAACCACAAGCTCTCTTATATTCCAATATATTCCGTCTTTCGCACTTGCTTTACGAAAAATAATATAACACAATATTAAAAAAAAAACAAATAAAAAAAGATAATTTCTAAAAGAAATCATCTTCATCTTCTTTATCTTCTTTTTTAGTAGAATTTGAACCCTTCTTTGCAGGAGGTTGATCATCAGCAATATTTCCTTCGACATTTACATTATTTGGAGTACATAAGAAAATACCGCCACCTAATTTTTTAATATCTCCATTGATAGCATAAATAGTACCATATAGAAAGTCTACAATTCTTTTAGCAACATCAGGAGTAACTCTTTTTAAATTAACAACTACAGAGTTTCTACCTTTCAAATAATCAGCTATTTGTTGACTTTCAGAATAAGCACGAGGTTCTAATAACATCATCTTAGAACCAGCCATACCATTCTCTACATGATATTCTTCTTTTGTTTTATTATAATATTCTTCATCTTTTGCTGAATCAGAATCATTATCATCTTTATTGCCACCAAAAAAGTTTTTTAATCCTTTTAATTTATCTGTATCCATAAATGCCCTCCATCTTAATATCTATATTATCTGTAATCATTTTAACATACTTTTTTAAATAGTAAAAGATAAATTTATTGATTTACTGAAGTTTCAACAGTTATACCCATACTTTGATTAGGATCGACAATAGTAGTGTTTTGATCTACCATCTGTACACCATTATTTGGTACAACCCCTGTATTAGCTATACCAGGTAAGAATGTACCAGTATTTTGTACCTCAGTATTTTCTGCAGAAACAACATTACTATTCATATCTGGAACAAAAACATTATTATTTGATTGATATACATTAGCATCAGGTACTTGCATAGTATATTGATTTGTAGGAACTACTCCACTTGCAATACTTACATTATTCTCATTTAGACCTCTTGAAGATGTATTATAAGGATTTTCAGTATACCATACATTAGTTAAATCAACATTATTAGATAATGGTCTAGGATCTGGTAAATCTATATACATTGGTATAGGTACTTTAAAAGCACTACCAAAAGCAATACAGTTACCAGGTTTTAAATTCTTCAATTGTGAAACAATTTCAGAAGAAATATTTGGAACCATTTCTTTAATATAAGCTAAATCCTTAGGATGAATAGTTCTTAGAATAACAAAGTTCATACATTGAGAAATACAAGTATCTGACAACTCTGAAGGTCTCTGAGTAATAAGTGCCATAAACATACCATACTTACGACCCTCTTTAGCAATTCTTTCAAATATATTATATCCTAATAACTTAACATCTGAGTCATGTTGAACATATCTATGAGCTTCTTCAATAATTATATGATATGCATGACTACCTCTAGGTTTAGTAGTAGAACTCTTCAAGAATAACATTCTAGATAATATCTTAGTTATTACTTTAGCTAATCTATCATCAATATAGTTAATATTAAAGTTAACTATTTGACATCTACTACCAGTATTTTTATCAGTAATTAAATAATCAATATATTGATCTCTATCTACATAAGAAGGGAAATTAAAGTATTCCTTATTTTCACTAGTACATAGAGTATGTAATCTAACACTCAATACATTAGCATAATCAAATACTTTTTCACTCTTCAATATACCTTCACTAATAAGAGCAAAATCCATTGCTAACTCTAAATCATTTAAAGTATAGAATTTATTTAATTCTTCTTCAGGAACATCAGTTTGAACATCAGAAATATATCCTCTAATAAATTCAACAACTAGTTCCATTTCTTGCATCTTACCAGTTTTATCTATAAATAAACATTGTTTTAAAGATCTAATATATCCAGGTTGAACTATTTGACTTTCCAAATTTAATTCAACTGTATTAAACTTAGTCAAAACAGCAATTACCTGATCTCTAATCTTAGTAGAATCAGCTCCACTAAGTAAGATATCTTGTACAGCTCTTGCTATAATATCATTTTTTCTTTTTACTACATTAGGACTAGTACCAGTAAGAATAGGTACTAATTTTAAAGTTTTCTCTAATATAGGTAATTGTGAAGGAGAATCTACATCTAATAATAATGCTAAATCATCTACATCTAATAACCATATAGGTATTCTTAATATTTCACAATCAGGATCAACTACATTAGTAGTTAGAGCTTTATAACATACACTAGGATTTTTTTCATGTAATCTTGTAAAAGCATTAGTATATTCTCCATATGCATCGAAGAAAAACATATTAGAATAAATTGGTGCTTTAGGAGAAGAGAAAAGCTTTTGTAAAATTGATGAAACTGTACAACTCTTACCAGCACCAGAGTTACCTAATATTGAAAAATGATTACTAAAGAAATCATTAATATTTACATTAATTTTATAGCCATCATAAACATTACTAGTACCAAAATTAGTTGTACCAAAAACTGTTTCAGTATCTCCAAGTAATAGTTTTAGTTCATCCATTTTAACTATTCTAGGTTTAGACTTAAAAGATGGCTTACTACTACATCCAGGAGTAAACACACCATTATTTATCTCACCTACAATATCTACAGTCATAACAGTCATACTACAATTGACTACTTGACCAACAACTTTCTTCTTATCTTCACCTTCATCAAAAACAACATGTAAGTTTACTAAACTAGGTTGTGATGAAATATCTATTGCTAATTTTATGGTTACAGTATTATCTATAATCTCACTAATTCTACCTAGCACATAACCACCTCTATTCTAATTATTAGTATAACATATTTATAAAAAAAAAAGAAAGATTATTATTTAATAATATCTATCTTTTTATCCTTCATATAATCCATGTAATTTTTCTAAATCTATATCTGATAAATTGTCTACTACCCATTCACCATCAACTTTATTTAAATAAAAAGTTATTGTTTCTTTAGTAGTATTAGTAACATTCTTCATATTCTTTATTTTATAATCAATAAAGCTAGCTATATTATCAATATCTTCATCATCGTTTATACTATCATCGTCCTCACTAGTTTCACTAAATTCATCTCTATGATTATTATAATAGATTCTAGATTCACCAATACTTGAAGCATAATCTAATACTTCTATTTCAACCTCTACCTCTGCTTCTTCATCCATAAGATTTTCATTAACAATTTTATAAGACATATTTTTATATTGATTCATCATTAATTCTTTATAATCATTTTTCTGAGTATCAGTCATACTTATATCACTTGAAATAACACTATCAAGTTGAGAAGTAACTTCTCCATCTAAATCTTGATATTTTTTTAAATAATTTTCAACAGCACTAGTAGGTGAATTCATATTAGTACCACACCCTGTTAAAATAGACATAGAAATTAATAATATAATAAATATTTTCTTCATAAAAAATCCTCCCACTAATATAATGAGAAGATTTATATTATTTATACTATCTTTTTATAAAAATAACTCCACTAGCATTATCTTTTCCATGTAATGGAACATAGAAAGGTTCTTTAAATAATCTCTTTAGTCTAGAAGGAACTACTTGTTTTTGATCAACATAAACAGCTTCTTGAATTAATCTATCCAATATAACTTGAGATTTAGTATTAGAAATAATCTCTTTTATTTTTTTATCAGTTAATAAGTCTGTAACTCCATCAGTCAAAAGAAGTAATATATCATAACTACTATTATCTATAGTAACTACATTAGATACACATAATTCATCATTAATACCAATGCAAGCACTTATAAAATTACTAGTAGAAAAGAATCTCAAATCCTCTTTATCTACTTCACCTGTTTTATAATATAACCATACTTGTGAATCATCTTCAGTAATTTGAGTCAAATTATCATCTTTGTAAATATAACATCTAGAATCACCAATATTTAGTACTATAGTATCAGTAAAATTAATTAAAGCTAAAGTTAAAGTTGTACCTAATTTATTTTCTCCATAATGATTGATTAAATAATTATTATATTTAATTATTAAGTCTTTTAACTCTAAAGAAATAGTTAAAGTATCATTAAGTAAATCAACTTTTTTTCTTTTAAACCAATTAGATAATTCAGTAATTACATAATTAGAAGCAACATCTCCTAAATCTTTACCACCCATTCCATCAGCTATAGCAAGTAATTTAATACTACTATCTTTAGGATGAGAAATAGTAACTAATGAATCCTCATTTTTGTCTCTAATTAAACCAATATCAGTTTTTTGTTGTAAAATAAATTCTTCTTTCATACTAATACCTCAGTTAATAATCATTATAACATATAATAAAAAAAGTTTGCACTATATGCAAACTTTAAAATTCACAATTACCTGGAGTTCTAGGGTAAGGTATTACATCTCTTATATTATCAACACCAGTTAAATAAATAAGTAATCTTTCAAATCCCATTCCAAATCCAGAATGAACACATCCACCAAATTTACGTAAATTAATATACCAATCTAAAGTAGATTTATCCATTTTTAATTCATCAATACGAGAAAGTAACTTATCATAATCTTCTTCTCTTTGAGAACCACCCATAATCTCACCTGCTCCTGGAACCTCTAAGTCAACAGCAGCAACAGTTTCATTATCAGGATTTAACTTCATGTAGAATGCTTTAATGTCTTTAGGCCAATCAGTAATAAATACAGGTCCATTAAAGTATTCAGTAATATATTTTTCATGTTCTTTAGCTATATCTTCACCTTGTTTAGGTTCAAATTCAAATTTAACATCAGCTTTTTGTAATATATCAATACATTCTTTATGAGTAATTCTAGTAAACTTAGAATTAATAAGCTTCTCTAGTTTTTCTAATAAGCCTTTCTCAACAAAATTATCTAAGAAATTCATTTCATCAGGGCAATTATCTAATACATATTTAACTACATACTTAAGCATTTCTTCCATGATTTCCATATCACCATTTAAATCACAAAATGCAATTTCAGGTTCAATCATCCAAAATTCATTAGCATGAACTTTAGTATTAGAATTTTCTGCTCTAAATGTAGGTCCAAAAGTATATGTTTTACCAAATGATAAAGCAAAAGTCTCAGCCTCTAATTGTCCAGAAACAGTTAATGATGCTTCTGTACCAAACATATCTTGTTCATAATCTATCTTTCCATCTTTCTTAGGAACATTATCTAAATCAAAACAAGTTACATGAAACATTTCACCTGCTCCTTCACAATCACTAGCAGTAATTAATGGAGCATGAAAATAAACATATCCTCTATCTTGAAAATATTTATGAATAGCATAAGCAGCTACACTACGAACTCTAAATACAGCTTGAAATAAATTTGTTCTAGGGCGTAAATAAGCTTGTTCTCTCAAGAACTCTCTAGTATGTCTCTTAGGTTGAATAGGATAATCTTCAGGACAATCACCTAATAATGTAACAGAAATAGCTTGTACCTCAAATTCTTGTTGATCATTAATAGATTTAACTAATTTACCTACTACCTCTATAGCACTTCCAACATGAATCTTTTGAATAGCTTCAAAATCATCTAATTTATTATCATAAACAATTTGTACATGTTTAAAACAAGTACCATCTGAGAAATCAATAAAACCAAATTCCTTTTGTTTTCTATGATTTCTAACCCAACCTTTTATTGTAACTTCACTATCTAATAAATCATTTTTATTTTTAAATAAATCTAAAACAGTCATTCTTTTATCCTCCTTATTTAAGACCATAACTTAATTTCCAAGCAATTATTCTTCTAACAGCCTCATCAATTACACTTATATCAATAGTATTAGTTGATACACTATTTAATATTTCATTATACATATTAATATAATCACTAGTAATTATCATATCTGCACCAGCATTAATTGCTAAAGTTGCAGCATTACCATCAATAGCATAACTCTTTACTGCATCCATATCCAAGTCATCAGTAACAACTATACCAGTAAACTTCAATTTATTTCTTAATTCACCAGTTATAACTTTATTACTAAGACTAGATGGATAATTAGAATCAATACTATTAACAATATTATGACTAATTAATATAAATGGTACACCTTCATCAATACCAGCTTTAAATGGTAAATAATCACTTTTTTCAAAAACTTCATATTCTCTATTATCAATAGCTACTCCAGTATGAGTATCTACATTATTACCATATCCAGGAAAATGTTTAAGACAAGATGAAAAATAATTATTCTTAGAATATTTTACCATATTCTTAGCAAAAATACTTGTTTCTTTAGCATCTAATCCAAAACTTCTAGAATAAATAAAATCATTAGGAGAAGTTGGAATATCAACTACAGGAGCTAAATTTAAATTAATTCCAATATTCTTCAATAAAGAAATCTTTTCATTTTCCATTTGTTCTAACAATTCATATCCACCAGTCTCATAATAATCTTTTGGAGATAAGAATTTACTATCTCTAAAATTAGTAAATCTACTAACTCTAGTAACATATCCACCTTCTTCATCAACAGCTATAGTAAGTGGAAGAGAACTCTCATTTTGAATAGCACTTATTTCATCACTAATACTCTTCATAGTATGATTTTCAAAATCCTTAGCAAAAAGAATAAAACCACCAACATAATAATTACTAATATAATCATCTGTAATACTCTTATCATATCTAACTAAAAATAATTGTCCAATCTTTTCTTCTAAACTCATTTTATCTAATATTTTAGTAGCTTCTACATACTTATCATAAAAAAGATCATCTTTATATTTATTATCTATCACTATACTATTCTTTTCCGTTTCTTTTACATTATCTACTTTATCTAGTTTTTTTAAAGATAAATCTTTAAAATAAACTAAACCAAAAGCAAAAATAACTATTAAAAGTAATAGAAAAATTAACTTTTTCATAATTACTCCATAATCTTTTTAAATTCAGATGGATTAGCTACTTCAAATAAAATATCCTTCTTAATTATTGGATAATAGATTTTTAGTCTATTAGCATGCAAATATAATCTATTTAGACCATCTTTTATATTACTATACTTTTTATCACCTAAAATAGGATTACCTAAAGAACTGAAAGCAACTCTAATTTGATTCTTTCTACCAGTCTCAATATTAATATTAACTAAAGAATAATCTTCATTTTCTTTAATAACTTTATAATTTGTAATTGCTTCTTTAGCATCATCTTTTTTGCTAACATAAACTAAATTAGTTTTAGTCTCACTAAGCATTTGAACAATTCTATCATCCTTCTTTTTTAAATGTCCATGTACAATTGCTACATACTCACGTAAACTTACATATTCATTCCAATTATCTTGCAATTGTTTTTTAATTTTTTCATTTTTTGCAAGAATAACAATTCCACTAGTATCTTTATCTAATCGATGAACGATAAATACTTTTGAATTCTTATCTTTACTTACTAAATACTCTCTAACTATATGAAATAAAGTACGCTCTTTTTCTTTTGAAGTAGAAATAGTAAGAAGTCCACTCGGTTTATTAACAACAATAATATTATCATCTTCAAATACAATATCAAAAGGTAAACTCTTCTTATTCTTACTATCAGTATCTATAACAATATTCATACCTGGAAACAATTTATAATTATATTGTTTTACTCTAGAATTATTAACATAAATAGAACCATGAGTTAAATATTGTTTAATTCTTTTCTTAGGTATATCCAAATTATTATATAAATAATCTAATAACTCTCCTTCATTTTTAACAATTAATTTCATAGAAAAACTCCTTTTAAACAAAGATATTATAATACAAAATATATAAAAATAAAAGAAGTATTAAATTAATACTTCTATTAAAAACATTCATCTATAACAGATTCAATTGCTTTTTCATAATTAGAACCAGTTACATGATTAACAACTTTCTTTAACTTAGAATCACCATTAGCAACAGCATATGTATCTTTAATTTTTTTAGCTAATGGTATATTATCATCACTAAAGCCTAAAAAGACAATATCTTCAAATTTAACTTTATTATAATTACAAAGTAATTTAACAGCATTTAATCTACTACAATCACCATATAATAATTCTACAAAATATTTTTTATCTTTTTTAGGTAAAATAGTTAGATCTAATTTTAATTCTTTTAATTCACTTACAATGCTAGTTTGCTCTTTCTTGCTGGAACAATAAATTCTTATTTTAAATATATTATCTTTATGAAAAGAACTAAAAGTTCTAAAGTCACCTATTTTTCTAACAAAATCTCCAGGAACTTCTTCTTTTGTATAATTACACCAATCTAATGAATAAAAGCACAAATTATAATTATCAAATGATTTCTTTATTTTCTTAATAATAGATAGAGGTATATTATCTTTACATATCTCTTTTTCAGCATTTACATCATAAATAAAAGCACCATTAAAAAGAATAATATAATCTAAAAAAGGAAAATCTCTATTATATGCAATCAATGAAGAAAAACTACATTCAGAAAAAACACTAAAAAAGTTTCCTTTACTTCGTACTTTATCTAAGCATAACATAGTTGATAAAGGAATAGCTTCCTCTTGATCTATTAAAGTATTTTCAAAATCACTAATTAATAATTTAGGCACTTTACTCACCACCAAACTTATCCTGATAATTTAAAATAAGAATTAACAAAAATAATCCTAATAATACTCCACCAATAATATCAGTTGCATAATGCACACCTACATATATTCTACTAATGCATAAAAGAAAAATAAATATAATTATAAAAAATTGTAATAAAAATTTAAGTTTTTTATTTGTAATATGCTTATGAACTAAATAGAATAAATAACCATATAACATTATAGAAATCATGGCATGACCACTCGGAAAAGAATAACCACCTTGCTTGATTAATCTTAATACATTAGGTCTATCTCTCATTACAAGATTTTTAATAATAAAATTTGTAATAACACTAGTAATTGATAATATATCACAAATTAATGCATCTTTTCTAGATAATAAGATATTTAAAATTATCAAAATTATTATAACTACTTTTGGATTACCAAACATAGTAATAAATTTAAAGAAATTGTCGAAGTAGACATTATTAAAATTTCTAACAAGTAGATAAATAGTATTATCAAATACTTCAGTATTACCACTAATTACTAATGTTAAATCTAATATAAATAAAACAATTAAAAAAATTAATAATAAATATTTCTTACTCAAAATCCCTTTCATAATCTAAACTCTTTATCTTTTGCTTTTCCCTTTTCTCTTTTCTTTCTTTTCTTCTTCTCTTAAAGACTTCTAAATGTTCCCTACTAGAATCAATTGCTTCCATACAATTTAATAATGCAGCAGGTATACCAATACCTTTCATATCGATACAATCAAAAGAAGTACACATTATTTCTAAGTTATTATCTAAATAACTCAATAAATCAACGTGTCTTTCTCCATTATAATCAGTTACATCTAATTTAATTGAAGATAATAATTCATGAAGTAAATCTGGCCTTTTTAACAAAATAGCTGCTAGTTCTTCTTCACCAATATTTGCAAATAAAGCATCTCCAACTTGTTGTTGTAACCAATGACTATCAACATTATCTCTCGAATTAGCTAAACTATCAATATTTTGAAACCACAATTTATTAGATAATGATTCAGATAAACCAATTACTAGATTTTGTGGTAACTCATGACTACTACTATTATTTACTTCAATCATCTTTTTTGTAAAAGCAAAATATGCAGTAGATAACAATACACCATGGGGAATTTCCACATTAGAATCAAAATTATATCTAAAATCATCATCTACAAATTTTTTACCAAATAATCTTTCAACTGCATCCAAATACAGTCCTTTTTGAAACTCTCTTTCATCTTCTTTTTTTCTAATCAAAAAATCACCTCTCTAAATAACTATATTTTCTCTGACCTCCTTTTTATAAACCTCTACACCAGGTTGATCAAATGGATTAATACTAAAAAGGAACCCACTAAAAGCAGCACTTAACATAAAGAAATACATAACTTCTCCTAATGAATACTCATTAATGCAAGGTAAAGTAATCATTAAACTATGAACATCTCCCTTATTATGAGCTACTCTAACAGAATCTAAAACGATATTATTTATATTATGTAAATCATAATCTTTAAATTTAATTTTACTTGCTTCATTGACTTTTATAATAGTCTCAAAAATAATCTTATTACCTTCTTGAATAAATTGCCCTAAAGAATGTAAATCACGAGTATATACTGTAGAAGTTGGAAAAATACCAACATTATTCTTTCCTTCACTTTCTCCAAATAATTGTTTTAACCATTCACTAAAATAACTAAGTTTTTCTTCATATACAACAAAGTTTTCTACATATTTTCCTAAATCAAACAAATGCTTTCTACATACAGCATAATTATAAGCACTATCAATATACTTATTTCCAGAATAATAACCTTCAATAAACTTACTTATATCAATATTAAATGATAAAGGAAATAAATGAGCAGCAGTCATTATAGAGTATCTTCCACCTATATCATCAGGTATAGGAAAAGTCTTATATCCACAAGAATTAGCTTCTTCTCTTAAACTACCTTTAACAGGATCAGTAGTAAAGATTAATCTTTCCTTTAACTCATCATCAGAATATTTTTCTTCCATTAACTCACGAATTAATGTATAGGCAATAGTTGGTTCCATTGTTGTTCCACTCTTGCTAATAACATTAAGTGAGAAATCAACATTTCTTAAATAATCTAATAGCTCAGTCATATAATCACTGCTTAAAGAAGTACCCGCATAAATAACTTTAAATTTTTCATCATTAAAATATGGAGCTAAAGCTTTAGATACAGCATAACTACCTAAAAAAGATCCTCCAATTCCAACAACAACAAGACATTTAGAATTATTAATAACTTTATCACGAACAGAAATTATATCATCTACCAAAGATTGATCTATTCTTCTTGTCCATCCAGTCATATAACTATTATTAAAACTATTTAACACTTCATCCTTTCTAGACATTAAATCTAAATTAGCATAATCAATACCCGAAAAATCAAATTCTACCATAAATAAACTCCTTTTAAATTCTATTAAAATTATACCATATAAACAATATACAGTAAAAAAAAGTGTAAATAAAAACGTAAAAAAAAAGAAAGAATTTAATTCTTTCTTATCTTGTATAAACAACTACTTCATGCAATATACCATCATTTACTAAATCTATACTATTACTTACTTGTGAATGGTTATCTAAGATTAATTCATCTTTCTTATCTTTAATAACCTTTATATGGTACTCAGTATCCATATAACGATAAGTAATTTCTAGTTTTTCCCAATGAATTGGTAGATTAGGAGTAATTTTTAATGATTCACCATGTTTATGTAAACCTAATATTTCTTCAGTTCCTACACGATAGAACCATCCAGCTGAACCAGTATACCATGTCCATCCACCTCTACCTTCACGTCCTTTAGCAGAATAAATATCAGCAGCAATTACGTAAGGTTCAGTTTTATAATGATATGAACTATCTTTATCTAAAGCTCTATTAACAGGATTAATCATTTGATAATATCTATATGCCCTATCGGAATAACCACTCTTTATCAAAGCCATCAAATACCAAGCAACAGAATGTGTATATTGTCCACCATTTTCTCTAATTCCTCTAGGATAATTCATAATATATCCAGGATTATTTAAAGAACTATGGAATGCAGGAGTTAATAGCTTGATAATTTTAGCATTATCATCTACTAAATTTTCTTCAACAGAAGAAATAACACTTTGAATCCTATCTTTTGGAGCAACGCCACTTAAAATAGCAAAACTTTGAGAAATTAAATCAATCTTACATTCAGAGTTTTCACTACTTCCTAACTTATCTCCATTATCGAAGAAAGCACGTAAATAATGATTTCCATCCCATGTCTTTTTATTTAAATTATTCTTTAATTTTTCATTAAATTCTACATAAGGAGAAACATCAAAACTCTTATAATGAAGTCTCATTAATTTAACAAACTGATCAATAATTAAGTATAAGAAGAAACCTAACCATACTGATTCTCCTTTTCCTTTAATACCAACTTTGTTCATTCCATCATTCCAATCACCACCACCCATAAGTGGAATCTTATGATGACCTAAAGAATTCATAGATAATTGTAATGATTTTATACAGTGATCAAGTAAAGTTTCTTTGTAATCAGTATAGTTAAACATCATACCTTTTTCACTCTCATACTCACCTAATTCATCACCAGTAACATAAGGAACTTCTGTTTTTAATATATCAACATCTTTAGTAATATCAATATAATGAAGAGTAGCATAAACTAACCATAAATAATCATCTTTATATTTACTACGAAGACCAAATCTATTCTTTTCATGCCACCAGTGGAATACATCTCCTTCAGGGAATTGATGAGCAGCATTAATAATAATTTGACGTCTAGCAATATCAGGTTTAATAACAGCAACATTCATAGAATCTTGCAACTGATCTCTAAATCCAAAGGCACCACTTACTTGATAAAAACCACTTTTAGCAAAAATTCTTGAAGATAAAGTCTGATATAAATACCAACCATTTATCATATAATCAAAGCTAAGATCAGGTGATTTAACTTTAATTGTATTTAAAGTTTTTTGCCATTTTTCTTTAACTATTTTTAATTCTTTTTTAGCTGTAGCAACATCACAATATTTATTAATTAAAGCTAAATTTTCTTTATCACTCATTCCACATCCTAAAGCAAACACAACATATTTTTCTTCATGTGCTTCTAAGCTTAAAGGAGTACGAATAGACTTAACAAGCATTTTATTTAACTCAGCAGATTCTATTGGTAATGAAGAAGTCATAAATACATTAACATCTCCAAAGTTAATACTATAAACATTTCTCATCTTAAGATAATTATCATCACCCATAAATTCAGTTAATATATGACGAGATGTTTTTTCTTCAAAATTACCAAAAGTAGGATTAATCCAGAAATCTATATCATAGTCAATCTTTTTATCATCTTTATTAACTAATTTCATTAAATAAATCTTAACATTATCCTCATGAGCAACAAACTCAGTAATCTCAGTTAACTTCTCT
The DNA here is from genome assembly GCA_946617625.1 of uncultured Bacillota bacterium. Classification (GTDB taxonomy): domain Bacteria; phylum Bacillota_I; class Bacilli_A; order RF39; family UBA660; genus RUG14891. The sequence goes on along the minus strand of CAMOKF010000010.1, from coordinate 13,675 downwards.
TCAGTTTCACTAGATAAAACTGAATATCCAAATCCATGTACACATTTCATTGGATCAAATACTCTACCATTAAATTTAAATCCTTCGGATTTATCATTACATACCATATCATTAGTCCAAGATGTAATCTTAAATTCCCCAGAATTATATGCATATGTAAATCCACAACCATTATTAGTTACTATAGTACCAAAATTTTTATTAGCAATTATATTACTCCATGGAGTTGGAGTATCTTTATTGTAAATAACATACTCTTCTCCATTAGATTTAAATCCACCATAACCATTATCAAAATCTAATTTTTCTTTGTTAGGTAATTTTAAATTAACTTCATACTTAGTTCTAGAATAATCACTAATATAGTTATTACTTTGTAATTCTTCTACTGCCTCTTTTAATGTTTGATGATTATTAATAATAAACTTAAGTCTAGGAACAATTTGTAGTAATAAATATTCTTTTTCATCTATTAAAGAACCATCTATTACAGTAATACTACCTGGAGTATGATAGAAACTATTAAGAGTATACATTCTATACATCTCTTCATCTATTTCTTTTTTAATAATATTAGCAAATTGACTATTCTCTCTATTAATAATTACTATATCTACAAATATTGAATGATTCTTATAATATTCAAAAGCTTTTAGAATTTCATTAATAAAACTCATATCGCTTATATCACTAATCTCAACTAATATTATTGGTCTATCTCCACTTATACCAAACTTCCATAATCCAGATTGACCTAATGCATTCTTTCTTAGTAAATCCATTCTATCTCCATCTGCACTAATTCTAGTAGTTTGATATAAATAATTCAACATCATATTATAAATACGCATGTTTCCACCAGATAAATTCATATCTTTAGTATTAATAATATTCATCAAAGTAGCAACTTTAAATGCATTTTCTATACTTGAAACAGAATTGTAAGAACTTATAATATCCATTATTTGTTCCTTACTTCTACCAAATCCCATAATTATGTAAACAGTTTTACTTTCTCCAGGAGCTAAATCAATTCCATTTCTCATACTTAATACAGGGTCAAGATTATCTCCACAATAATTAGATAAATCTTTATTTAATGCTTCAGGATTAGAAGCTGAATTATTTCTACCAATAAATCTTCTTCTTTCAGTTTCATAAGAATATTCATAATTAGAGTTTAATACCAATAATCTATGAAGCATATAACTACTAATATTAGTATCTCCTCTAGACTTTCTACGAGCTATTAATGAATTACTCTTTTTATCATACTCAGTAGAAATAAACATATTATTGAATACTCTATGACTAACATCATCCATATTTTCAGATAATATTGGTTCAGTATAAGTAGTTAATTGTAAATGTCTAATAGAATCTCCATTATTCTTGAATGTTATTTTTCTAATTTCAGCATTATGATTTTTACATACTGTAATCTCAGTTTTAGTATTAATAGTACCATCATTACGAGAATACTTAATTCTATCACTAGCAAAAACTACTTCATATTTTTCAGGTTTCTCATTTATTGGAGCATAAGTATTACTCCAAATTCTATCACTATCTTTATCTTTGATATATAAGAATACACCATAGTCTTGTTCTGTTACTTTTCTATATCTATTAAGTTGTAAAGTTCTATATCTAGAGAAACTATTTCCTCTATCATTCATAAGTAAACAATACTTTTTATTAGATAATACAGATACTTCAGGTAAATAAGAAATATAATCAAATGCTCTAATATCATTTTCAATAGACTCTTTATCATAATTATATTTCTTGTATTTAGCCATCTTCATATCAATATTAGTCTTAACTTGAACTTTTTCTTTTAACAATATATTAAAAGTATTAATATAAACGTTCTGATGGAAATAATTCTTGATAGCATTAGGTTTTAAATAATTAACTATTCCAGCTAAAATCATACCTTGATGGTGAGCAAAGAATGCTTCTACAACACCTTTATTATCATAATCATATGATTCATAGAAACCATACTTACCATACATTCCCATCTTCTTAAACTTTTCCATATTTTCATAAACATCTTCTGGAAATAATTCCAAAGCCATTAAAGATGCATAAGGAGCAAGAACAATTCTATTATCCTTATCCTCTTTTGCTTTTAGATATGGAGTAGCAAAAGCTTTATATTTATAGTTTAATGCATTATCTAATTCATTATAAGCTGATTCACTAATACCCCAAGGAAGATTACGAGAAACACTCTCAATGTAATCTTTTTGACAGAATCTAGCAAATTGATAAGATTCATCTAATAATGTATTAGGATATTCTTTCATAAATAGTAAAGGCATATAATATTCAAAAGAAGTACCACTCCATGAAATTAAACCTTTTCTACCTTTATAAGTTGTTAAAGATTTATCTAAACAGAACCAATGCTTAGAAGGAACATCCCCTAAACATATAGCTAAATAGCTTAATAATCTAGCTTCACTAGCAAACTTATTGTAATTATAAATAGATAGTTTACCCTCATTCTCATCAAATCCAATACTAAATACATGTCTCTTAGTATAGAATTTTTTAAAGTTAGAAGCATTAATTAACTTATCACATAATTTAATAAGTTTTTCCTCATCAAATTGAACTAAAAACTCACGAACAACAATTAAACTTGCAACAAAGTTTCCAGAATCAACTGAAGAAATAAATCTTGATGACATAACAGACATAGTCTTAACATCATACCAGTTATATAAATGTCCAAACCATTTTTCTAAAGAATCTACATTATTTAATATTTTATCAATTAAGAAGATTGCCTTATCTTTATCAATGAACTCTAATTCATATGCTCCTACAATACTTGTTAGTGAGAATCCAATAGCAGTAGGAGATGTTCTTAAATCAAGTTTTTGTTCTCTATTCTCTTGATAATTATCAGGAATTAAATAATTATTTTCTTCTGTTAAATTATCTTCAAAATACTTCCATGTAAGTCTTGCAGTATCAGTTAAATCATTTACTTTCTTCTCACTTAACTCAACTCTATCATAATCAATATCATGACTTACAAAATATAATACAAAAGGAGCAGTTAAGAAACAAAAAGCAAATAAGTAAGCAACATAATTATTGAAAATAAATCCAAATATAACAAGTAAAATAACTGCAATTAAATTAGGTATAAAGTTTCTAAAATAACTTTTTAAATCTCCTCTAACAGTTTTTTCTACCTCTTCAGCTGTAATCCAATTAAGTAAATTTTTATGACTAATAAACATTCTATATAAAGTTCTAAAGAAAGCATCCATATATAACTTTGTATAGAAAGGAATAGTACAGAAAACAATATAACATCTAGCAACTAAACTCTTACCACCAAAAAATAAGTTTTTATAATAAACTGTAGTATTATCTTTATTCTTAGTATGCATCTTACTCTTTAAGTAGAATATTACAGGTACAGCTATTTCTAATACTACAAATCCAGCCCACCATAATGGAGAAACAACTCCAAAGAATAATGATAAAACAATGATTAATAATAATGATGGATATAAGAACATTCTTACAATATTATCTAATATTTTATATTTTCCAAGTAAATTAATTGGATTATTAATTTTTCTACCAGCTCTATTAGGAACTTTATTAAATAACCAATTAACAATTTGTACATCTCCTCTAGCCCATCTATGATGTCTAGTAATATCAATTAAAAATTTAGAAGGAAAATCATCAATTAATTCAATATCAGAAACATAACCACATCTTAAATAATTACCTTCTAATAAGTCATGAGATAGAATCAAATTATCAGGAAAAGTATTAGATAGTATTTTATCAAATACCTCTAAATCATAGATTCCTTTTCCAACGAAACTACCTTCTCCAAAGCAATCTTGATAAACATTTGGAACTACAGATGAATAAGTATCAAATCCACCTATACCAGCAAATATCTGACTATATAAACTCTTATTAGTAGCCTCAATATCAACACTTACCCTAGGTTGCATTAAACCATAACCACTAATAACCTTAGTACCTTCTTTATTAAGTACAGGTCTATTTAAAGGATGAGACATACAACCAACTAAGTTCAAGATAGTATTAAGAACAAATCTAGTATCAGTATCAAGTGTAATAACATATTTAATTTTTAAATTATGATCATGAAGCATATTAGTATTAAAATACTTTTCTTCATTAACCTTATCCATTTGTTTTAATAAAATCTTATTAAATTGAAGTAAAGCACCACGTTTTCTTTCAAATCCTAAGAATTGACCTTCTCCTTCATTCCAGATTCTTTTTCTATAAATAAAGTAGAAAATATCCTTCTTATATTTTTGATTTAATTTAGTAGCATATTCTCTACCGTATTCACTAAGATCAGCATCATAATCACATATTTCTTGATTAGAAGCCTTAACATCACCTAATAATGTAAAATACAAATTATTAGTCTTATTAATAATATAGAATGTTTCAAGAATATCAAACATTTCTTTAATTTTTTCTCTAGAAGAAACTATAGTAGGAATTACTACCATTGTAGAAGCTTCTTCAGGAATACCTTTAGAATAATCAATTTTTGGTAATACATTAGTTGGTACTACATTAATAAGAAATTGATTAAAGAATTGTACAAATAATTGACTAACCGGTACAAATAAAATAATGAATCCTAAAACTCTCCATTTAATAAAGAAATATGACAAAAGATAACTTATACCAGTAGTAAATAATAAAATGGCTAAAATATATAAAACAACATAAATAGAACTATTTTTTTTCTTAAATAACTGATATCCAATATGATACTCTTTACTATCAGAGTTTTCTATCATTTTATTAAGTAAATCTAATTCTGAGCAATGCTTTTTTCTAGCTATTTTTAATAATCTTTTTCTATATAAATCTTTAGACTCATTAGTCATAGAATCATATATATCATCATCCATAAGTATCTTTTCAGTATTACTTATCTTTTCAAATAAATCTTCTCTAGAGATTTCAAAAAATTCTTTCAAATCTCCAAATATATTAGAAATTAAAATATCATTTTCTATTTTTCTTTGATATTCATCATTAATTAATTCTTTTAAACTAATATTTTTACTCTCTAAGTATTCATTTAACTGTTTAAATATTTTATTACTTTTACTACCTAAAGACTTTAATTCAAAATTTAATTCAAACAAATAATTATAATTATTTTCACATACAAAATCAGACTTAATAAAATGTGATAACTCTACCTCTTTATCTTGTCTGTCATTTATAATTGAAAGAATTTTTCCTTTATCAGTTAATTTTTTAGACTCTTCTAAACATATTTGATTTAATTTATCAATATATAAAAATACCAAAACGTCTTTAATACTTTCTATTTCTAAATATGATAAATAAGTATTATTTTCTTTTTGATATTTTTTTAATTCATCAGCTAATATTTTTAAGCTAACATTATAATTATTTTTAATAACAATATCTCTAATAATATAATAAATATTGTTAATCATTTTAATTCTTTTTTTAATAGCTTTTTTATTTTGAACAAAATTGGTTTTATGTTCAACAACAATATAAAAGTTATCTATAAGCCACTCGTTAGTAATACCAACATATTCTTTATTCTTTGTTTTGTCAACAAGAGCACTATAATATGTATTAATATCATTAAAATCATTAATGAATTTTTTTAAATAATTTGCCATTCTATCTACTCTCCTAAAGAAAGTATAACATAAATCAGTAATTAGTACCACAAAAAAAGCTAGTATAAACTAGCTTATTTTTTAATATAACAACATCCAGTAATATCATCATGTCTAGATTGATTTCTATATGCTTGGAAAGCTATTTCTCTTAAAACCTCATTACTATTATTTGCCTTAATAATAGAAGATAATGTAATACTATTAATATTATCAGTTATTCCATCACTAAATACAAATAACTTATCATAAGAATCATTAGGTATTATTGAGAATTCAGGTACATTTATATTATTTATAGGTTTACCAACATAATTAGTTAAAGTTGAACCTCTTTGATAACTTTCAGCCTCTTCTTTAGATATTTGCTTAGTCTTATATAAATCCCAAGCAGAATTGTCATCTATAGTTAAAGCTTCTAAAACACCATCTTTATCTAAGCATAATCTAGTATCACCATAATTTATATAATATGTTCTATCACTAGATATTAAAGCAAGTCCTAAAGAAGATCCAAAAATACTCTTCTTATAATCACTTTTTATTTTAGAATCATTAATCATGTTATATACATTCTTATTAAGATTAATAATTTTTTCAGTTAAAGAATTTATTAAAAACTTATCAGACTTTAATTCTTTACTTTCAAGATTAATAAACCAATCAGATAATTCATTACAAATATACTTTTTATATGATTTAGATAATTTACTATCATTTGCAAAATCAGTAACACATAATAGCTTTAGATTTTTATTAGATGGATTTGTAATAGCAATAAAATCCTCTTTATTTCTATTATTAGTACCTTTAATAGAAGTACCATATAAATATTTATCATCCCTAGGAGTTATTAAAATATTAGAATTTCTAACTAAATATAAATCTTTATATGTTTTAGTTTTATTATTTAATTTTATATTATAAAAATTTTGATCTATTAAATCACTAAATTCTCTTCTATATTCACTACTTTTTAATTTAGGAAAATCTGAATCTAAAAAAGAACTAACTTTATTAATAGCAGATGATAAGTTTTCTACGTCATTACTCTTTTTAGTAAAAGTATAAAAATAATTAGAATTAACTCCTCCACCCTTATAAAAGCTCTTTTTAATTATTCCATTTTCCTTATCAACATATGCTATATAATAAACTTCATCTTTTTTATCAAAAGTTATATATCTATAGTTATCACCAATAAGATGTTCATACAAACCATTTGTACCTAATATAAATTGATCATTGGATATTTCATAATCACAGTTTTCATTATTTAGACAAGGATAAGCAGTTGTTTTTAATAATGAATCATTAGAATTTAAAATATTAAATGGCTTTTTTTCAAATCTAAATAATTCATTATTATCATTATAAAATTTGCATACTGAATCATTATCATCATAAGTAGCATCAATATGAGATATCTTACCTACTTTACGTTGTATATCTTTAACAAAATATTTAACTGCTCCAGTATTATATTCTTTATCATAATCTTTATAAATAGAACATAATAAAGACTCTAAACTAATATCACCTTTATTAAACTTATTTATTAAATAACTAAAATTCATTAAACCACCCCAAAAGCAAGCATATTATATCATATTTAGTAAAAAAATGCAAAAAAAAACTCAATCAACTTGAGTAATTTAAAAAATGGCGGAGTAGGAGAGATTTGAACTCTCGCGCCAGTTGCCCGACCTACACCCTTAGCAGGGGCGCCTCTTCAGCCTCTTGAGTACTACTCCATACCAATGTGCTTCCGCAAATACAATATTACCTTAAATGATAATATTTGTCAATAATAAATAAAAAAACTCCATTGGAGTTTATTTCATATTGGTGACGAGTACGGAATTCGAATCCGTGAATGCTGCCGTGAAAGGGCAGTGTGTTAAGCCACTTCACCAACTCGCCATATGGCGCCCCAACTAGGACTTGAACCTAGGACCCCTTGATTAACAGTCAAGTGCTCTAACCAACTGAGCTATTGAGGCATTTAAAATGGTGGACCTGATAGGACTTGAACCTATGACCCCACGCTTATCAAGCGTGTGCTCTAACCAACTGAGCTACAGGTCCAAATTACGAATACTTCTTAATGATACATCATTTTAAGTAATATTGCAAGAGAAATTTAATAATTTTCACAACTGCAAATATAGAATACTATAATTTTTATAATAAAGTCAACATTTTTCTTCAAAAATAATAAAAAAATACAAACATTATTAAAAAAAGGTTGTAAAATAATAAAAAATGATATAAAATATATTTGCAATTGAAAAAACGGACTGTTAGCTCAGTTGGTAGAGCAACTGACTCTTAATCAGTGGGTCTAGGGTTCGAATCCCTAACAGTCCACCATATAGAAAACAAAAGGACGAATAAATCGTCCTTTTTTATTTGTTTAAAAATGCCTCAAATAACTTATTACTTATTTCATCATAATCAAGCATTCTCTCAGGATGCCACTGAACACCAACCTGAAAACTGCCCTTCCCCTCTACTGCTTCCAATAATCCATCATCACTATAACCAACAGGATCAAAATAATTTGATCTAAGCAAAGTTTGTTTATGATGAGAATTAACTTTTATTGTTTCTCTATTAAATAGTTTATAAAGCATAGAATCTTTATTAATTTTAACATCATGTACATATCCTTCCTCTTCTACAGAGTGAGATAAATCACCAATAGAAATAATCTTATCATCAGAAGAATAAACACACATTTCTTGCATTCCAAGACATATTCCTAAAAGTCTCAAATCATGTCTTACACAATAATTTATAATAAAGAGACCAATTAAAGATATATCATCACCACCAGTTAATAATACACCTTCAACATCTGACAACTTAGATAAAATATCTTCGTAGTGATCATTATAATTACATTTAACAACTTCTCCACCATACTTTTCAATTGCCTTAAAGTAACAATTATTAACATATTCAGAATTTTCTTTTCTAATTAATACCAAAACTTTCATATAACTTAAAAAGGAAAATTATTTTAATTTTCCCTTCATTCCTTTCGTACCAGCGTTAGCAGCAAATCCTTGTAAAATGTTACTTTCAAAAGAATGAGTCTTGCTAACACGTTTTTTATAGTCTTTTATACCTATTTGAATCATCTCATCTAAAAGACTTGTAAAATTAATATCTTTAGCATCCCATAAATAGAAAGCTAAACTACCAGGGATAGAATTAATTTCATTAATATATACTTCATTAGTTTTATCATCTATTAAGAAGTCTATTCTAGAGTTTCCTGATGAACCTAAAGCTTTAAATGCTCTAACAGCAATATCCTCTACTTTACTTCTTACTTTAGGATCTAATTCGGCAGGAAGTTTTCTATTAGTAGAAGCCATTCCTTTAGAAGATACAGTCTTAGAACTTTTAGCTCCTTTAACTTTACCTTTTCCACCACCAATATATTTATCATCAAATGTTAAAAACTTATTTGCAGATAATACTTCTTCTATTTCACTAACTTTTTGTCTTTCATAATTACCCATTACTGCAATATTAACTTCTTTTAAATTTTTAACTACTTCCTCAACAACAATTTTACTATCATATTGAATAGCTTCATCAATTGACTCAAATAATTTATCTTCTTTATCACAAACACTAATACCTACAGATGAACCTGTACATGCAGGCTTAACAATTACAGGATATTTTAATTTAGAAACCATCTTTAAAACTGCATCTTTATCTTCTTTATAGTCTACATCATAGAACCAAACATATTTAGTCATAGGAATATCAGCAGACTTCCAAACATCTTTCATAAAAGCCTTATCTTGTCCAACAACAGATGCATAAACATTACTTCCAACGAATGGAATACCAATTGTTTGTAAATATCCTTGTAATACACCATCTTCTACATTAGTTCCATGCACTACAGGAAAAGCAATATCAATATCCTTAACTACAGACTTAAATAATCCATTTTTCTTTTGTAAAACATAAGAACCATTCTTATAGTATAAAACAACATTAGCACAATACTTTTTAATTAAATCAAAATCAGAATACGTTTCAATATCCTTTAGTATTTCACCAGTATACCATTCACGATCCTTAGTAATATAGATTGGAACAACTTCATATTTCTCCAAATCCATTTTATTCATAGCTTGTATAGCAGAAATAATACTTACTTCATGCTCTACACTCTCTCCACCGAAAATAACACCAACTTTAATTTTCATATTCAACATCTCCTATTCATTATATGTATCAGGTAAATCATTTTCAAACAATGCATATACTTCTTCTTTTCCTGTTAAAGAAGATATAAAAGGATAAGCATCTCTAACATCATTAAATATCACAATTTTATCCTTGTCAAACCTTTTTTCTAATAAACCATCATAAATTGGCTTAGTTTTAGATTCACCAATTAAAACTACATAATCAGCAACATCTGCTATTTGAGTACCAAATGTTTTATTGTACTCATCTTCTTTTTCACCCAATTCAATCATACCAGGTGTAACTACTACTTTAATACCATCCATCATTCCTAAAACTTCACAAGCATTTTTAGCCCCTGTAGGATTAGAATTATAAGCATCATCTATCATATAGAAATTACCTAGTTTTTTAAGTTCTAATCTATGTTCAACAGGAGTAACTCCATGAACAGCATGTACTAAATCTTCCATATCAATTCCAAATTCAATACCACAGGCAATACCAGCTAATATATTATAAACATTATGATTACCTAACAATTTAGTAGTAAAAGTATACTTACTTTTATCTTTTAATATTACATCAAAGGTAGTACCTTTACTAGAACAATGAATATTAGTAGCTCTAATATCAACATCTTTATTATTAATGCCTATCCAAATAGTTCTAACTTTATTCTTTAATTTATAAGAAACTTGTTTAGGATCATCACCATTTAAAATAGCAAATCCATCAGAAGGTAAAGATTCTATTAATTCAAACTTTCCATCAATAATATTTTGTTCACTACCAAATGTTTCCAAATGAGCAGTTCCTATAGTAGTTAAAATACCATACTTAGGTTTAACTAATCTACATAAACCAGCAATCTCACCTTTTACATAAGCACCCATTTCAGCAATAAATATATCAGTAAACTTATCCATATAATTATTAACAGTCATAATAAGTCCATTAAAAGTATTTAAATTTTTAGGTGTAGGTAACGCATTATATTTAACATTTAATATTTCACTTAGTATATTTTTACTACTAGTTTTACCATAACTACCAGTAATACCAATAATCTTTAGATTACTCATACTTTTCAATTTACTTTGAGCTTTATGTTTATAATAATAATATACTCCTCTTTCATAAGGATAATTAATTATATTAGAAATAAATACAATATAATTATTTAATAAAATCATAATACTTAATATAAATATTAAGAACCATGTCATTTTAAAATTATTATTAAAAACTAATATAATAATAGGTATTAAATATAAAACACTAGTAGTAAATATTAATCTTTTAATTCTTTTAGTATAAACTAAAGGCTTCTTATTTTGATTATTCTTTATTTTATTATTAATCTTCATAGATAGTATAACTGATAAAATAAATAACGCTATTAATAAAGAATTACTAATGAAGCTAATATCAAAAACTACTAAGAAACCAATTAAAGATATAAAAACAAAGATTAAATCTAAATCAAACAAATTCTTAGAATTTTGAAATACCCATTTTAAATATCTATTATTTTCATTATATAAATTCTGTTGTAACATATGTAAACTATTTTTTGATTTAGGGATAATTACTAATAAAAAACCTATAATTACAAGATATTTTAACATAACTACTCACCTCCAAAAAAATTATTTAGTATATTAACTACTTGTTGCAAATTTTCAATATAAGCATAATGAGAACCAGGCAAAATAATTAAAGCAGCATCTATCATAATCTTTTCTAATTCCTTAGCCTCTTCTACTGGAGCCTCTGTATCTCTATCTCCCCATATTAAAAGTGTAGGCTCTTCTATTTGTTTAGCATAATTAGATAAATCTTCATTAACAGTATTAACCAATACTTTTCTCATAATAGGACTAGCAGCTTTATAATCTCTAGATCCTATATACTTTTTCATATATTCTCCAAAAGAATCTAAAAATGGTAGAGTTTTCAAGTATTTTAATATTTTAATATATAATGGTAATTTAGTCTCCACTCTAATACAAGGAGCTCCTAATAAAACTAACTTTTCTATTGGATGATTAGAAGAATACCTAATAGCTAATCTTCCTCCAAAAGAATGACCTATAATAATTGGTTTTTTAATATTAAGTTTATTTACAAATATTTCTAACATATCAGAATAATCAGAAATACTCCAATCATACGTAGGTTCACCACTTTCTCCAAATCCAGGTAAATCTAAAATAGTTACTCTAAATTTTGAAGAAAAATTATCACCTAGGAATCTCATCATTTCAATATTTTGTCCCCATCCATGTAATAACAAAATATCTTTTCCTTCACCATATTGTATGTAATTAATATCAACATCTTTAACATTAATTTTCATTAAATCACCACAAGATTATTATATCATAATAATAAATAATTAATAAAAATCATAACAAAAATAAAACATCATATTTATTAATAAAAAGTATCATCTGTAAAAAAGTGTAAAATAAATAAAAGATAATTATTTTTTAAAAAATGATATAATGAAAAAGAAGGTGAAAATATGAAGAAAAAAGTTAATAATATTGAATATATATCTTATTTATCAGTAATATCTGCCATAGCTGTAATTATACTTCATACTAACGGAGTATTCTGGTCATTTAGTAAAGCTAGACTATGGATAACCGCAAATATTATTGAATGTGCCTTTTATTTTGCAGTACCAATATTCTTCATGATTACTGGTATTACATTATTAGATTATAGAGATAGATATGATACAAAAACATACTTTAAAAAGAGAATTACTAAAACTGTAATACCATTTATAGTTTGGAGTTTTATCGCTATAGCATATAAACTTATTAATAAAAGTATCAGTTTAAATGATTTAAATTTAATAAACATAATTAATGGAATTCTATCGACAAAATATTTATCAATATATTGGTTCTTTATCCCTCTATTTCAAATTTATTTGTGTATTCCATTTTTATCAATGATAAATAAAAATAATAGAAATGATATATATATATATATATAATATCAACGTTTTTAATACTAAATTGCATAATTCCATTTATAAATAATATTTTTAATATAGGACTAACAACACCACTTTCATTCACAATAGTAACACAATATATAATATATGTATTATTAGGATATCTACTAAACAAGCATAATATTAGTAAAAAAGAAGAAATAATTATTTATATTCTAGGTATTGTTGGTTTATTAATGCATATTATAGGAACACAATATCTATCATTTAAAGCAAACACTATAGTAACAACATACAAAGGATATTGTAATATTCCATGTATACTTTACTCAGTAGCTATATTCACTTTTATAAAAAATAAACTTTATCTAATAAAAAACAAATTTACTGATAAAATAATTAATATATTAAAAAAATATACGTTTTCTCTATATTTAATGCATTGGTTCATTATGGATATATCAATAAAATTATTTCATTTAAATAGTCATTCAATAATATTTAGATTAGGCTTTCCATTCATAATTATTCCAGTATGCATAATAATTACATATATACTTAGAAAAATACCAATAATAAAGAAAATAGTTCCATAAAAAGACTCAGTATATACACTGAGTCTTTTTTAATATAATTCTATCTTACTAATTTTTTTATATATTTTATTTTCTATTGAACTAGATATAAACATAATCAGTAAAGTTTTTTGTTAAACATAACATCATGGAATACCATATATCAGGTTCATAAGAATAGTTTGATGAAAGTAACTCAA
>CAMOKF010000009.1 GCA_946617625.1 uncultured Bacillota bacterium | reverse complement strand
AACTAATTTTATAAAAGATAATGATAAAGAAATAGGTTATAGAATAGTAAGGTATAAAAACTATAAATCTCTAAATAAATATAAAAATAGAAGTATAGATTTAAAATTAAAAGATTGTCAAAAGATAGTAGATTTATTTATGAATTTTAATAACTATAAATTAATATATAGTGATCACCATACAGGAAATATTTTATTTAATTCAGAAACAGATGATATGAAAGTATGTGATTTAGATAGTTTTAGAATAAGAGATGATGATAGTTCAAAAGAAAGACAATTAAGAGGAGCACTAGAACTATGTACACAATATATTTATAATCTATATAATGATGAAGCTGAAATAGTATTAAGTAGAAGTGTAATAAATGTAGATAAAAATAATTATATAAGAGAAGCATATGACTCAATAGGTAAACCAGACTTTAAACAAAAAGTAAAAAGAATAGAAAAAATAGATCGAGGAGCAATGCTAACAGACAAAATAAGAATAAAAGAAGAAGTAAGAAACTTTATTAATTCTGGATACTATAGATATTATTAAGAACGTAAGTTCTTTTTTTTATATATAAAAATATAATTATATAGGTGATAATATTGAATAAAAAAACAGATAAAGTACTATTATTCTCAGTAATTATACTATCAATATTTGGACTTATGATGATTTATTCATCATCATCTATATGGGCAGAATATAAATTTAATGATAGTTTTCATTATCTAAAGTATCAATCTATCTTTTTTTTAGTTGGATTAATAATATTATTTATAACTTCTAAAATAGATTATAACTTGTATTATAAATATTCTAATAAAATATTATTATTTAGTATTGTTTTGTTAATATTAGTTTTAATTCCAGGTATAGGTAGTATTAGAAATGGATCAAGATCATGGTTTGGAATAGGACCTTTAGGAATACAACCTAGTGAAGCAGCAAAACTTGCTTTAATAATTTTTACAAGTAAATATTTATCTAATAGTACAAGTTTCATAAAAGAGTATAAAAAAGGATTATTCCCAATATTAGGAATTACATTATTTATTTTTTCTCTTATTATGTTGCAACCAGACTTAGGAACAGGAATGATTATAGTAATATCTATTATTTCTTTATTATTTATTGCTGGAGCAAATTTAAAATTCTTTTTTATAGGAGGAATACTAGGATTAATAGGAGTAATAGTATTAATTGTAATAGCTCCATATAGAATGGCAAGAATAACTTCTTTTATAGATCCATGGAGTGATGCTTTAGGTAGTGGATTTCAAATAATACAAAGTTTATATGCTATAGGACCAGAAGGGTTATTTGGAACAGGATACTTAAATTCAATACAGAAACATTTTTATTTACCTGAGCCACAAACAGACTTTATATTTTCAATCATAGCAGAAGAATTTGGAGTTTTAGGATCATTTATAGTAGCAACTTTATTCATATTAATAGCTTATAGAGGTATAAGAATAGCTCTAAGACAAGAAGATTTATTTGCTAAATATTTAGCTTTTGGAATGACTTTTCAAATAATATTTCAAGCTATGATGAATCTATCAGTAGTAGTAGGATTAATCCCAGTAACAGGAGTAACATTACCATTTTTATCATATGGAGGATCATCACTTTTAATAAGTATGACAAGTATAGGAATAATATTAAATATTTCTAAAAATAATTAAATGTCTAAAATAAAAAGACAAAATATAAAACAATTAATGTATAATATATAAGTAATAAAAAAAACAGGAGTATCAAATGAATAAAAAATTACTTAATAAATTTTCAATAGGATTATCGCTAGATATATCAATTGAAGAATATAAACAAATTATTAATAAATATAAAGATTATATTCATAGTATATATTTTTCTCCACCACTAAATAGTAAATTTCAAAGTAGAAAGAGTATTCATGAACAATTTGAAAATAAAGAGAATGTAATAAAGTTCTATGAAATAATAAAGTTATTTAGAGATAATAATATACTATTAGATTGTGTTTTAAATAGACCTTCTTTAAGTAGTGAAGATATAGAAGAAAATATAGAAGTTCTAAAAGATATAAATCCAGATATAATTACATGCTTAAAGAATCATATAGATGTAGTAAAAGAAAATTTTAGTAATAAAGAAATAATTTATAGTTTTAACAATAACTTTGAAATAGGAGATCTAAAAAACATATCTAAAAAGTTCGATACAATTGTACTTGGAAAGTATTTTCTAAGAAGTCCTAAGTTAATTAAAAAAGTATATGATAGTGGTTTTAAAATAAAACTATTAGTTAATAATGGATGTTCATATAATTGTGGAGGATGTAAGAATGGATATGAAAACTGTATAGAAACATTTTGTAAAAACTTAGATTATCATACAGTTAATTATTTATATGCACTACAAAGTTTTTATCCATATGAATTAGATAGATTATTAGATAAAGTTGAAGTACCAATAGATACTATAAAAATATCAAATAGAACAGATGGATATGAATATCTAGATAAATGCTTAAATAGTTACATTAATGATTTAACAAAAGATATATCTTTTAAAAAGATAAGTGATGTAAGATTATACTCCAGATTGTCATGTTTTAATAAATATTTTGATGAACTAAGTAGTAAAGAAATAAATACTATTAAAAGGAGAATTAATAATGTATGAAATATTACAATATAATAAAGAACCTTTATTAGATAAAAATATTTATTATAAAAGTAATACAAGTATTATCTATAAGAAAGATAATTATCTATATAAAATTTATTTAAAAAAGGAACCATTTAAAAGACACGTAATGGACTATTTAATAGAAAACTATGAATTATTAAAAGAAATATCTATTCCACCTAAAAATAAATTAAAAGTAGAAGATAACTATGGATTAAAAATGGACTATTATGAATCAATAGATTTTTATAAGTATATAGATAGAATAGATACAAAAGAATTTATAAGAGTTTTAAAATTATTAAGTGATAACTTAAAAATATTAAATAATTTAGGAATATGTCTTACAGATCTTCATCATCATAATATTTTAATTGGAAAAGATGGAACTCCTAAATATATAGACTTAGATGACGCTAGAGTAAATGAATATGATTCAACACACATTTGTTTTCTAGTTAGAAATCTTCATAATGTAGAAGAAAAAGGATATGATTATGAAGATAAGCTTATGAAGAAAGGAAATCTTGATAGAGAAGCTCTAGTAATAATGCTATTAGATTATATATTTGATAGAGCAGTAGAAAAATATAATTACCAACAATATCAAGAAAAAATTAATGAAATAGAAAATATATTTAGTAAAAGATTAATTAAAATATTCAGACAATTAAAAGATAAAGATGATGACTATAATATAAATGAGTTTAATTATTATATAGGAGATTATCTAAATAATAATACAATTAATAAGATAAGAAGGTTGAAACATGAAAACAGTAATATTTAGACCAACAAATAGTTGCAATCTAGCATGTACATATTGTTATGATAAAAATAATCATGAATTAGAGTCAAAAGTAATAAATTGTGCCAGTAAGAAATTTGAAAAAGAATTTGCTAATATTTTAGAATCATTAGATAAAATATTTAGAAATGAAAAAAGAAAACAATTGATATTTCATGGTGGAGAACCATTATTAATAAAACCTGATTTATTAGATAGATTTTGTAATGAATTACAAAAAAGAAATATCAGAATAGGAATACAGACAAATGGTACATTGATAACTAATGATATTATTGAAATATTTAAAAAATATAAGTTTAGTGTAGGCATTAGTCTAGATGGATGCAATGAAAAACAAAATAGTAAAAGAATATATAGTAATGGAAAGAACTCATTTGAAACAGTAATAAAAAATATAAAAAAGTTACAAGATAATAAAGTTAAATTTGGACTAATAATGTCCATAGGAAAACAACATAGTGGATGTGAAAAAGAAATCTATGACTTTATTGGAAATAATAATTATTCATGTAATATAAGACCAGTTTTTGCAACTGATGAGTTTATGATAAATGATGTAATGACCGAAGAAGAATATATAAAGTTTTTTAATAATCTATTTGATATTTGGTTTAATGATAAAGAAAAGAAAGTAAGAACACATCAAGTAAATGAATTATATACATCATTAAAAAAAGAAATAAATAGTGACTATATAGATAAATTATGTAGTAATTCCAATAATTGTTTCAAGAATTTTATTTGTTTAGATATTAATAGTAATTTATACTCATGTAATAGATTATATGGAATAGATGAATTTTACTATGGAAATCTAAAAGAAATATCTATGGATGAAGTAGAAGCAAAAATTAAAAAAATACAAAATAAAAGAAACAGATATATTAAGAAAGAATGTGGAGATTGTAAAGAATATAAAAAGTGTTATGGGGGATGTCCCGCAGAAGCATATGATCTATATAAGAATATCAAACATAAAGCTCCAATATGTAATATAAAAAAAGAAATATCTAAACATATAAAGGAGGAGATAGAAAATTGCTAAAAGAATTAGAAGAAAGATTACAAGCTCATATTTTATTTATTTATAACAATCCTGAAGAAGATGAAGCAATAATAGATTATTACATGTTAAAACCTTTATATGAACAGTTAAAAGAATTAAATAAGTATAATAAATTAATAATATTGATAGAAACTAAAGGTGGTAATCTAGCAGTAGGAAGTAAGATATTAGAAATAATAAAAGAAAAGTTTAAAAATATTGAAGGAATAGTATTAGGTAGATGTAGTAGTACAGGAACCTTTATATTATTAGGAACTGATAAAATATATGTAGGACCTTATTCTATGATAACTCCATCTGAACCTCAAATTACTATAGATAATAAGAGTTATTCAACATCAGTAATAAGAAACTATTTAAAAGAAAATAATAGTTTAGATCCAATAATATATGGAAACTACTTATCAATAATAAATTATTATAAAAAACTATGTAAAGAATCATATAAGAATAGTGAAAAAATAATAAACTACATGTTAAAAGAAGTTAACTCACATCAATATCCATTAAATAAAAAAGATTTTAAGAAGATGAATATAGAAGTAGATAGATTAGATGAAGACATAGAGAAACTATTACTACAAAGACATCATAAAATATTAAATTATTTAAAAGATAAAACGAATTTAGAAAATAGATTTACTTTAATTGAGACTAGTAATAAAATATTAGTAAGAGAAAAAACATATGATAAAAATAAAACATTAATAAATTTTGATTATAATATAATAGAGGAGAGTGAATATGAAAAATATTAATGGAAGAATAGAAGATATTCTTAAAGAGGAAGAAATAAAAGAAGAATTAAATTATAAGGATGCCTATAAAGATAGACATTGGGATTCTTATAATGATTCTAATTATCATGACAAATATCATGATGAATACAGAGATTATGGAGATAGTTCATCATACCATGATCATTATAAAGATGGATATACAGAAGCAGAATAAACTATACTAGTTATAGTTTTTTCTTTTACATATAAATAAAATATGTTATAATATAGCCGGTAAAAAGAAAGAGGATACATGTTATAATTAATTAGGATGTGATAATAGTGAAAATAGGAATAATAGGTGGAGGAGCTTCTGGATTAGTAACAGCAATTAAATCAAAGACAAATAATAATGAAGTAACTATATTAGAAAGAAATTCTTCCTGTGGTAAAAAAATACTAGTAACAGGAAATGGAAGATGTAATTATTGGAATGATAATCAAGAAATATATAATTATGATTCTAATAATAATGAATTAATAGAAAAAATAATTAATAAAGAAACTGAAAAAGAAGTACTAGACTTTTTTAATGAATTAGGAATAGTACCTAAAATAAAGAATGGATATTGGTATCCATCTACTAATCAAGCAATGACTATTAAAGATGCACTAGTAGATGAATGTATAAGTAAAGGAATAATAATAAAAAATAATTATTTAGTAGAAAAAATAGAAAAAAAACAAAATAAGTTTATAGTTAATAATGAATTAGAATTTGATATTTTAGTACTATCTACTGGATCTAATACTCAAAAAGTAACAGGTTCAGATGGTATGGGATATAACTTTTTAAAAGAAATGAATCATAATATAATTAAACCATTACCAGCTTTAGTACAATTAAATACTAAAAAATATAACTTTCTAAATAAATGGAAAGGTATAAGAACAGATGTAGAACTAACTCAAATAGAAAATGGTAACGAAGTAAGAAAAGAAGTAGGAGAAATACAATTAACTGATTATGGAATAAGCGGTATCTGTGTATTTAATCTATCTTTATATATTACTAAAGGATTAGAAGATAATAAAAAAGAAGCAGTAGAAATTAATTTTATACCAAATATTAGCAAAGAAAATATTAATCTATTATTAAACAAAGATAGAAGTATTAATAGAGTACTTGATAATATTATAAATAAGAAGATAGTAGAAATATTATTAGAAGAATCTAAAATAGATGGAAATAAAAAATATTTAGAATTAAGTATCCAAGAAAAAGAAAAACTATTAGAGCTATTAACTAAATTTAAAGTAGAAATTATAAGTACAAAATCATTTGATTCATCACAAGTATCTAGAGGAGGATTATCTCTAAAAGATATAAATCTAGATACTATGGAATCAAAAATAATAAATAATTTATATATAACTGGAGAATTATTAGATATAACAGGTATATGTGGAGGTTATAACCTAGGAATATGCTGGAGAAGTGCAATAAAAGCAGGTAATTCTATAAGAGGTAAAAATGATTAGAATAAGAGAAGTAAAATTACAAATAGAATATAATAATTTTAAAAGAAAAATATCAAAAATATTAAATGTAGAAGAAAAAGAAATAATAAGTATTAAGATAGCTAAAAGATCTATAGATGCAAGGAAAAAGGATAATATATTTTATGTATATGAGTTTGATGTAGAATTATCTAATGAACAAGAAGTATTAAAAAGAAATAGAAAAGATAATATATTTGAAACTCCTAATGAAGAATATACTTTTCCATATAATAAAATTGATAAAACAATTAGACCAATCATAGTAGGATCAGGTCCAGCAGGATTATATTGTGCTTATATACTAACAGAAATAGGTATAAAACCAATAATTATAGAAAGAGGAGAAAAAGTAGAAGATAGAGTAAAATCTATTGAAGAATTCTGGAATAATAATAAACTAAATATTAATTCAAATGTTCAATTTGGAGAAGGTGGAGCAGGAACATTCTCTGATGGTAAACTAAATACTAATATTAAAGACAAAGAAAATAGAATAAAAAAAGTACTAAAAGTATTTGTAGAGAATGGAGCTAATGAAGATATATTATATGATTCTAAACCTCATATAGGAACAGATATTTTAAGAGAAGTTATAAAAAACATGAGAAATAAAATTATATCTAGAGGTGGAGAAATAAAATATAATACTAGATTAACTAATTTAATAATAGAAAATAATAGATTAGAAGCAATAGAAGTTAATAATAATGAAATAATTAAATGTAATAAGCTTGTTTTAGCTATAGGACATAGTGCTAGAGATACATTTAAGATGTTATTAGATAATAGATTAAATATAGAAGCAAAACCATTCGCAGTAGGATTTAGAATAGAACATCCACAAAATATGATAAATGAAAGTCAATATGGAAATAAATATAAAGATATTCTTCCACCAGCAAGTTATAAATTAACATATAATACAAAGAGTGGTAGAGGAGTATATTCATTTTGTATGTGTCCAGGAGGATATGTAGTAAATGCATCAAGTGAAGATAAAAGATTAGTAGTAAATGGAATGAGTAATAATAAAAGAGAAAGCAAGAATGCTAATAGTGCTATAGTAGTAACAGTATCTCCAAAAGACTATGGAAATAAACCAATGGATGGAATAGAATTCCAAAGAAAATTAGAAGAAAATGCATATATAATTGGTTTAGGTAATATACCGATTCAAAGATACATAGATTATAAAAATGATACTGATACAATTCATTTAGGAGAAGTAACTCCACAAGTTAAAGGTAAATATACTTTTGGTAATTTAAATAGAATTATGCCTCCTTATATTAATGAATCAATCAAGAAAGGAATAGAGTATTTTGGAACAAAAATAAAAGGATTTAATAGAGAAGACTCTATACTTTTAGGAGTAGAGTCAAGGACATCATCACCTATAAGAATAAAAAGAGATGAATCATTTGAATCTAACATAAAAGGTATATATCCATGTGGAGAAGGAGCAGGATATGCTGGGGGAATAACATCAGCAGCAGTAGATGGAATAAAGGTAGCAGAAAAATTAGTAGAAAGTACAATTATGTAAAAAAGTTCTAAAGAACTTTTTTTTATTTTATTTTTATTAACAAATTTGTTAAACTAATAATAGAGGTAATAGTATGAAAAAGAATAAAAATAAGAATATTACAATTCTATCTATATTAATAATATTTATGGCAATAGGATTTGCCTATTTAAGTACTAATCTATCAATTAATGGACAAACACTATTTAAAAAAGTTGAATGGAATATTTACTTAGATAATATAGTAGAAATAAATGATTCAAAGAATAGCGGAACAGCAGAAGTGAATACAGATAAAGACACAATTAATTTTAATGTAGCATTAAATAAACCAGGAGATGTATATGAATTTACATTTGATGTAATAAATGACGGTAATATAGATGCTGTATTAGATTCAATTGAAATAGATAATACAAACTTACCAGTATTCATGGAAGTATCTGCAATATATAGTGATGGTGAAGAAATAACTCCAACTGAAGGATCAACAAAAGGAGATATATTATCAAGACAAAGTAGTGAGAAGATAAAAGTAATAGCAAAATACAAAGAAGATATCTCAGTTGAAGATTTGCCTTCAGCTCCAGGAACAACAAACATGAGTATTACACTTAACTATGCCCAACATAAAGTAAATGATAATGGATTATTAAAGGTTTATTATAATCATAATTTTAATGAAATTGAAAATAGATTAAATTATTATCGTTCACTAACACAAATGGATGATGGCACAATAATAAGCGAGCAAAACACTGAAACAAATAAATATGACTTAGTAATTACACCGAATAAAGATATTGCAGAATTTGAGGTAGGTACTTTAAGAAGAGTAACAGGAAGAAGTCCAGAATTCCTAATTGGTTATAGTGAAAGCTATATAAAAACTAGTGATGAAAGTAAAATTGCTAGTTATAAAGATTATTATGAATCACCATCGACAGATGTTGTAGAATTAATATATAAATATGAAGATGATAATGGTATTATGCAAGAAATATTGCCAATAAATGATGATTTATTAGTAAATCTTCCAGATAAACTATTAAAAGTATATATAAGGATTTTAAATGGAAATGGAAATTCATACAGAATTGAGGACTATTCACTAATGCATGTAGATATAGATAGAAGAAGAGTAAAAGAATCACCACTATCAATTTATTACGAATATGTACTAGGGGGAGCTTGTGTACATCACACAGCTACCGGATGGTTTACATCAAAAGAATTAACTACCCAAGTGACAAGCTTAAAGGGAATTAAGAATAATCAAATGTTATATGCAGATACAACCACACGAGGTACGTGCTAAAAGAGATTTAAAATCTCTTTTTTTATTGTTTTATGATATACTAAATATGGTGAGAAGAAGTGAAAAGAAAAAGGGTTAAAGTGAAGAGAAAAAGTATTTTTATAATGCTTATAATCATTCTATTAATAGTTTTTATTACAATTCTTTATATAAATATTCATGGATTAAAAAGTAATTTAAAGATTAAACTATCTGGAAAAGATAATATAAGTATAGAAGTAGGAACTAAATATAAAGAAAAAGGATATAAAGCTTATTATTCAAAAAAAGATATTACTGATAGTGTAAAATTAAAAAATAATATAAATACTAAAAAAATAGGTACATATAAAATATCTTATATAGTTAAATATAAAAAAGTATCTAAAACGATTTATAGAACTGTTAAAGTAGTAGATACAACTAAACCAGAAATAGTATTAACAGGAGAAAACATAAATATTGTTGTAGGTAATAATTATGAAGAACCTGGGTACAATGCTTTAGATAACTATGATGGAGATTTAACAGATAAAGTAGAAGTAACTAATAATATTGATATTAATACTATAGGTACTTATGAAGTAACATATAAAGTTAAAGATAGTAGTAATAATGAAAATAGTATTAAAAGAACAGTAAATGTAATATCAAAACAAACTGTAAATCAAAAAGTTGCTGTACTAAATTATCATTTCTTTTATGACTCAAGTAAAGAAACTTGTAGTGGTGGAAGCAACTGTTTAGATATAAATAATTTTAAGAAGCAATTAGATTATTTAAAGAATAATAATTTCAAGACACTTACTATGAGTGAATTTAGAGACTGGATGTATGGAAGAACAGAAATACCAGAAAAGTCAGTATTAATAACTATTGATGATGGTGGTATGGGTACTGGTAAACAAAATGGTGATTACTTAGGACAAATTTTGGATGAATATAAAATGAATGGTACACTATTCCTAATAACTGGATGGTGGGATATAAGTAATTATAAAGGACATAAATATCTAGAAATAGAATCACATACCAATGATATGCATAATGAAGGATGGTGTGATGGAGTAACAAGAGGAGCAAGGATGCTATGTCAAACTAATGAAGAAGTTTTAACAGATTTAAAAAAATCAATAGATATAATTGGATCAAAGAAAGCTTTTTGTTTTCCATTTTATGCATATGATGATAGAACAATTAATCTTGTAAAAGAAGCAGGTTTTGAATTAGCTTTCATAGGCGGAGGATATAAAGCATCTAGAAGTACTGATAAATGGCATGTACCTAGATATCAAATACTAAAGACAACTTCACTTGATTCATTCATAAGTATGGTTAATTAGAAAAGAGGTAAATATGTTAAAAATAGTAAAAAATATAGAAGAAGCAAAATATATAACTCATAGTGGAACAATGCATGCAGATGAAGTATTTGCTACAGCTTTTCTAGAATTATATAAAGAAAATATAGAATTATTTAGAACAAGTGAAGTAAATGAATCAGACTATCCAAATGCAATAATATATGATGTAGGAAGAGGAAAGTTTGATCATCATCAAGAAGATAGACAAGTAAGAGATAATAATATTCCTTATTGCTCATTAGGACTATTATGGAAAGAGTATGGATTAGACTTTTTAAAAAGAAAAAATATAGATAATTATGAGGAAGTATTTAGTGAAATAGATAAAGACTTTATAGAAGGAATAGATGCTATAGATAATGGAATATTTCCAAAGTACGAAGCAGATTATAAGATGAGAAATTTATGTGATATTATTAAGTTATTTAATCCATCATTTGGAAGCAATGAAGATGAATCAACTCAATTTATAAAAGCTGAACAAGTAGCAAAAATAATATTTGAAGAAGAAATAATAAATGTTACAGGAAGAGTTAAAGCAAGAAAAATATTAGAAAGTAAAATACCTGAAGCAATAAATAAACATTATTTAGAATTAGATGAGTTTATGCCATATGAAGATACAATTTATAATAATGATTCAGAAAAACAAATTTATTTTGTAGTATATCCATCTAATAGAGGAGGATATGCTGCTAAAACTATATATAAATCACAAGATGATCATAATCCAAGAATAAGTTTTCCAGAAGAATGGGCTGGATTAGGAAAAGAATTAGAAGAAGTATCTGGAGTACAAGGAGCAAAATTCTGTCATTTAGGAAGATTCTTAGTAAGTGCTGATACAAAAGAAGCAGCTATAAAATTAGTTGAAATAGCTATATCTAAAAGTGACAACCAATAATTAAAAGGCTTTTCAAAAGTTGACAAACTAAAATATAAAAAGATAATATAAATAAGAGGTGAATATTAAATGTATTCAGGATTAAAAAAAATGATAGTAAAAAATATCATAATAATTGGACTAATATTATTAATAGCAGTAGTATCAACTCATTATATTTATTTTAAATTTAAAAATGAAACTAGAGTTGATGTTAGCTCAGAGTCACTAGATATTACTTTTCATGAAAAAACAGGAGATAGTATTGATATTACTAAAGCTAATCCTGTAACAGATTCAGTAGGATTATCTTTAAATGCATATACATTTACTGTTAAAAATAATTTAACAGAGCCAGTAAATTATCAAATAAGATTAGAAAAAAATATTAAAAAGATATTAGAAGATGATTGTAAAGAATATTTAATTGGAGAAGATTATTTAAAAGTAGCAATTAAAGAAGAAGGAAAAGAAAGTAAAATATATTTAATGAAAGAATTAGAAGATAATCCATTATTAGAAACAAGAATAAAAGCTTTAGGAGAAAAAGAATATTCAATAAGAGTATGGGTAGATAAAGATATAACAGTACCAACAGGATCTAATCTTCATTACCATGGTACAATCAAAGTAATAGAAGAATAGGTGATAATATGAATATAGATTTAAGCTTACTACATACTCATAATATAGAAGAAATAGATATTAGTAATACTTATGATATTCCAAAAGAATATTATGAAGATAGTGATATTTTGGAGTTGAAAAATATTAAAGTTAGTGGTAAAATATCACTTGCCTCATCTGAAGAGGACTTTGATGTCGAAAAAGACTATGCAAAATGTAATATATCAGGAAAAATAGTAATAGAAGATTCTATATCATTAGAGCCTATAGATTATGATTTTGAGATAGAATATGATGATTTTATAGAAGAAAATTGCAAAAAAAATGAAAATACACTTGATATATTCATGTTTTTGTGGGAAAATATTGTACTAGAGGTCCCCTTACAGTATACTAAGGTTAGAGATCTAAACCAATATCAAGGAGATGGATGGCGTTTAGTTAGTGAAGATGAACTAACAAATAACAACAATCCATTCAAAGATTTATTAGATAAGTTTGAAAAGGAGTGATTAATAATGATGAAGTTAGATATCCAAATGTTCGCTGTTCCATTCCGTAAAGTTTCAAAAACAAGAAAGAGAATGAGAAGAAGCCATAATGCTATGGAAGTTCCTGGAATGACAAAATGTCCATCTTGCGGAGAAATTATTAAACCACATAGAGTATGTGCTAAATGTGGAAATTACAAAGGAAAACAAGTAGTAGAAGTTAAAGAAGCTGAATAAGCTTCTTTTTTTTGTTTTATAATTGAACAAAACTTATTTTTTTTATATAATTATAAGAGAATAGGAGAATAATATGAAAAGTAAGTTACGTATAATTATCGAAATAATAATAGGAATAGCAATAATAGCATTATTAAGTACTATAGTAGTAAATGTAGTTAGTTTTGATAAAAAAGCTAATGATGAAAAGAATACAAAAGAGTTAATAGAAAATCTAAATAACTTATTAATTAATGGTGGATCAAAAGAAGAAATAAAAGAATTAACAGGATTAGATGATATAGATGAAACATCACTTATGACAGGAAAAGACTGCTATATGAGAACTAGACTTGATGATAAAACAATAAAAGATAATAACTTAGATAACTATGTTATTATTCAAGATGAATTAGCAACTAATGTAGAAAAGAAAATACAAAGTAATTTTGATTATTCTATATCTAATGTTATAGAAGAAGATGATTATACTCAATATTCAGTACTATTAAAATCATATTACCAAATAGCATATTTACTAGATTTAGAAGAATTACAAAAACAATTATTAGTAAAATCTGCACAAGAAGACAATGAAGTAAATAATTATAAAGCTAAAGTAATAGCACTAAAAATATTAGATAAAAGATTAGATGATTATGTAAATAAAGATGAAAACTGTATGGCTAATCTATATAGATATCAAAATGATGAAGAAAGAAATAACTCATCTCTTTTATCTTATATAAATCTATTACAAGGATTAAATTATAATAATGAAAAGATATTTACAGAGAATCAATTAAATATAACAGAAAGAATTAATACTTATATAAATGAAGCAATAGAAAATAAATTAATAAATGAAAATGTATTAGAATTATAGGTGATGCTATGAAACGACAAATTAATAAAGAAAGAAAAGTACAATTATTTATATTTCTAGTATTATTATTAATTGTTTTAGTTGCTATTAGATATATCTATTTACCAGAAAATACAATGAAGCAAAGAATTACATATTTAACACAATTAATTTCTAAAAAGTCTTCTAGAAACAGTTATATAGAATACATAGGAATAAATGATTTTTCAAATACAAGTATTATGACTGGTAAAGATAGTTTTATAAGAGAAAAACCTAGTAATAAAGATATTGAAACTCATAGATTAGAAGAATATGTAAAATTACAAGATGAATTAGCAACTAAAGTAGAGAAAAAAATAATAAGTAATCTAGAATACAAACTAGGAGAAATGGCTGATATAGAAGATGATACTATTATCTATCATGTAGAATTAAAAACTTATTATGAAATAGAATATCAATTAGATTTACTAGAATTAAGAGATAAATTATTAGAAGAATATAAAAATAAAAATGAGAGTATTAATGAAGAAATAGCAAGATACAAAGCTAAAGTAATAGCTATGAAATTATTAGATGATAAATTAAAAAATTATGAAAATAGTAATGAATACTGTGTAGCAAATATTTATTATTATAAAGATTCATACAAAACATCTAAATCATTAGTATCATATTTAAATGCATTACAAGGATCTAATTATAACAATGATGTCATAGATACATTAACATCAACTAGAGAAGAAAGAATAAAAGACTATATAGATGATGCAAAAGAATATGGAATAATAAATAATAATATATTAGATTTATAGTTGGTGAATTATATGAAAAAGAATAAGAAAAAGGTAAAAGGTTTTAGTTTAGTAGAACTATTAGCAGTAATAACAATACTAGGTATACTAACACTTATATCTGTAATATCAATTCAAAGAATTATAGTAAAAGCTAGAGAAGAATACTATAATGCCTTAGAAAGAAATATGATTATGTCTGCTGAAAGCTATATAACTAATCATAATGAATTAAAACCTAAAGTAGAAGGAGAAAGTAGAGATATAACTCTAGAAACTTTAAAAAATAATAAATATATAGATGAAGTAATAGATTATTATAAAGAAAAATGTGATGAGAAAAAATCATATGTAAGAGTATTTAATTATAATAAAGAATTACATTATACTGCATATTTAGAATGTCCTAATTATAAGAGTAATCCATTAGAAAAATATGCTAATATCGAGGCATCAATTACATATGATGGTGATTTAAAAGATGCTAATGCTAAAATAGTTTTACAAGATGAAGAATATGGATTGGCTTCATACAAATATGAAATAATGAAAAATAATAAAGTAGTATATCAAAGTGATAATATTCTTTTAGGACAAACAAAATCAGAAATAGTAAAGAATGTTAAAGTTACAAAGTATACACCATCTACTATAAAGATAAAAGTAACAGTAATTAATTCATATGGTATAAGTAAAACTATATCAAAATCAACAGATAAATTTGGAGATAAAGATAATCCTAAATGTGGAAGTATACAAGGAGAATCCACTGAGTGGATAAATGGTACAAGAACAATAACTGTAGAATGTCTAGATAATGTAGAATGTGAAAAACCATCTTATACAAAAGAATTTAAAGATGAAGCAGATGTTGGATATATAACAATTAAAGATACTAGCGGAAGAACAACTGAATGTCCAGTAAATGTTTACATTGATAAAACATCTCCAATTGTTACAGTAAATATCTATAAGAGAAATCAAAATAATAATAAAGACTCAAATATACCTATAAACTCTATATCAACAACATCAACAAATAAAGATGTCTCATTAAAGGTAACTAATAATACAGTAAATGGATGGTTAAATAAAGATAAATATCCTTATGGAGTAATAGTAGAAGGAAATTATAATGATAAATCAGGTATAAACAAAGTAGAATGGCAATGGAATGAAACAAATCTAAAAGAAGATGCATCTAATGTAAAAAACTATCCATCAACTAACTATTCATATGAAATAGTTGATAAGTTAAGTGGTACAATAACAAAAAATGTAACACAAGAAGGATATAGATATGCAACTATGACTATTACTGATAAAGCTGGAAACTCATCAAAAGTAACAGTAATAATTCCAATAGATAGAACAGCACCAACTAATCCAACAACATCTGGAGTATTATGGAGTGATAATAATACAACACCACAGACAATAGCTGGTTTAACAAACTATAATGGAAACTGGAAAAATAAATATGTTTATACTTATCCAACTAATTCTATAGATACTTTATCAGGAATAGATTATTACATGTATAAAACTACAGGAGCAGCAGGAGAACAACAAAATAGAGGAAATAGATATGATGTAAAAAAAGAAGGAACATCAAATATTAGTTATAAAGCCTGTGACAAGGCTGGTAATTGTTCAAACTATGGATCAGAATTAGTAGTAAAAATTGATACAACTAAACCTACAATTACAGCTAACTTATCTAAAGTAGACAATAGCAATCAAAAGGTAGGAGAGTATCAGTCAGGAGAATGGTCTACTAAAAATATATTAGAAGAACTAGTAACATCAGATAATCTTAGTGGTATCAGTAAAATAGAGAGAAGTTTAGATAAATCAACATGGGAAGAAATAACAGAATTATCAAGAACATATACCAAAGAAGAAGATGCAAAATACTACTATAGAGTAAAAGATGGAGCAGGCAATAAAAGCTCTAATCTAAAAATACATATAAAATTAGATAAAACTGGTCCTATATATGTATCTAAAATAAACTATTATGATACATCAGGAACTCATGGAGGAGCAGTAGAAAGATTTGGATGGAATATGTATGAAAATCTATCTGGACTAAATAGAGAAAATACTATATTTGAATACTGCTATACAGGTCATAAAAGAAAGTCATGTGGAGCAATTTGTAGTAAAGGAAATGTATATTCACATTACCCATCAGAACTAAATCCAAGTGATAAAAGATATTTCCAACATGCAACTAAGAAAGATGGTACAGATGGTTCAGTTGGAAATTATGAATTATCTGGAGGAGCAGTAGATAATTGTATTAAAGGGTATAAAGTAATAGCTTACTTCAAAGCTTGTGATAAAGCAGGAAATTGTACTAATTCAGGAAAGGTAGAATATCAAAAGTAGGAGGATTAAAATGAAAAATAAAAAGAAATTGATTATAATTGGCTTTGCAATAATATTTATAGTAATTGGAGTAGTATTGGTAATTAATAATAACTACAACAAGAACATGAAAAAAACTCTAGAAAAAGTAAATAGCTTAGCATTAAAAGGAGCAACAAAGAATGAACTATCTAAAATATTTAAAACAGATGATTTAGAAAGTGATTATCTTTTAACTGGTCCAGATTGTTATATGAGATTAAAACCATCAGACGAAAAAATAAAAGAAAATAGTTTAAGCTCATATGTTAAAGAACAAGATAAATTATCTAAAACAGTAGAAAAAAATATAGAAGAAAATTTCTACACATTAATTAGTGATACTACAAGAAAAGAAAATAATGCTACTGTATACAGTGGAGTAGTAAGAACATTCTATCAATTAGAATATCTACAAGATTTAAAAGCAATTCAAAGTTCAATAATTAATGAGTACAAAGAAAATAATGAATTAAATGAAGAAATAGATAACTATAAAGCAAAAATAGTAGCTATGAAAATACTAGATAAAAAATTAGATACTTATAAAAATAAAGATGAATATAGTGGATTTAACATTTATGTATATGAAGATGATACTAAAACAGGTAGTTCATTTGTAAGTTATATGAACATGCTACAAGGTATTAATTATCATAATGAATATGTAAATAAATTAGAAGATACTAGAGAAGAAAGAATAAAAGAGTACATAGAAGAAGCTAAAAATAATAATATAATTAGTAAAGACAATTTATTAAAAATTTAAGAAGTTTTTAACTTCTTTTTTTATTGAATAAAATATTAAAAATATATATAATAAAATATAGTAGGGATGATGGAAATGTATAAGAAAATGAATAGAAAAGGTTTTACAATGGTAGAGTTACTAGGAGTAATTGTAATACTTGGAATATTATCAGTAATATCTATAGTAGCAATACAAGGAGTATTGGAAAAAGCTAGAAAAGAATATTATAAAACTCAAAAGAATAATATGATAATGTCTACTGAGAGCTATTTAAATTCAAATAAAAATTTATTACCAAAAGTTAGTGGACAAATTATAAAAGTAGAATTGGGGACACTAGAAAATAATAAATTTATAGATAAAGTGGTAGATTACAATAAAAATGATTGTGATTCTACAAACTCATATGTACAAGTATTTAAGTATAGAGATGAGATAAACTATACATCTTACTTAAAATGTCCATCATATAATGATGATAATGATTTAAAACAAGCAACACCAAAAATTAATGCGAATTTCGTCACAGATCTAAGTAAAGCCAGTGTAACTATAACTGTATCTGGTGGTAAAAACGGAAGTGAGAATATTGGTTTAGCCTCTTATCAATATAAGATTTATAAAAACGGAAAATTAGAGTATACAAGTGATATTATAGATGGAGATAAAACTTTAGGTAACAAAACATCAAAAGTATCATTAGTAAAATATGTACCAGGAGCAATAAAAATAGTAGTAAATGCAATAAACATTAATGGATATTCTGAAACAAAGTCATTCTCACCTGATGGTTTTATTGATAATACACCTCCATACTGTGAGCAAATAAAGGGACAATCAACAGTATGGACTACTGGTAAAAGGACAATAACAGTAGATTGTAAAGATGATGAATCTGGATGTAAACAAGAAACATATACACAAGAATTTACAGAAGAAGCAACAACAGCAGAAATTGATTTAGAAAATAATTCTGGAACACCTGGAAAATGTAAAGTAAACATTTATATAGATAAATATGCACCAAAAGTTACACTAAAAGCATATAAAAGAAAAGCAGATGGTACTAAAGATTCTTCACAATTAGTAGGAACTATTACAACTGATGATGTTCCATATTCTACAAAAAACTTCAAGATTGATCAGAATGTTGTAAATGGATGGTTAAACAATACTAATTACCCATATGGAGTATATTTTGAAGCATCATATTCTGATAAAAACAATATAGAGTCAATTAGTTGGAGTTGGAACAATGGAGGACTATTATCAACTGACTCTAATGTAAAAACATTTATAGGAAACGACACAAAAAATCCAAATAAAACAAATGGTAATTATAGCTTCTCTTTATCAGGAGAAGGATATAGATATGGTGAATTAAAAATAAAAGATGTAGCTGGACATTATTCATTAATAAAGATAACTGCACCAATAGATAGAACAGCACCAAATACTCCAAGTGTAGGATTATATAAATGGATAAATAATAGTACAACACCATCTAAACCAGATGGATTAAATCCATATACAGAAAACAGTTGGTCAGATTTAAAAGTATTTACTATACCATCATCATCAGATTCCCTATCTGGATTAGATAAATATCGTTATACAACAACAGGAGCAACAGGAAATAATTCGGATAAACAAGCAAATTATTATAATGTTACAAGTGAAGGAACATCTACTATAAAGTATAAAGCATGTGATAAAGCAGGTAACTGCAGCGGTTATACAGATAATAGAAATATTAAAATAGATATTAGTGGACCTAAAATATCCATAAAAGCTTATGAAAGAACCTCATCAGGAGGAAAATCCAGTACACAATTAGCAAGTGAGTATACAACATCACAAGATACAATGAAATCATATAAATACACATGGTCATCTAATGGATGGGTAACACATAAATATGGAATATATTATGATGTAGAGTTAACTGACTCTTCCGGTTTAAAAACATTTAAGTGGGAATGGAATACAGGAGGATTAAAGGAAAATGATCCTAATGTAAGTAAATATACAGGAAGTAGTTCAGATAATAACTTAAGTGGAACCAAAGTAAATAAGAACTTTTCATTATCTGGAGAAGGATATAGAAAAGGTAAAGTAACAGCAACAGATGCATCAGGTCATACTACAATAATGTATATAGAAGCACCATTAGATAGAACAGTTCCTAAAGCAGGAAAAATAACAGGTCAAGGTGATGATAATCACTGGACTGATAAAGATAGAACAATAAACGTAGTTTGTACAGATAATGCAAGTGGTTGTGACAATCCAACTAAGAAAACATTTACAAATTCATCATCTAGATCAACAATGTTTGTTGAAGACTATGCAGGAAATAGAGCTGAGTCTTTCTGGGTAGATGTATATATCGATAAAGATGCACCTTATACTCCAGTGTATACAAAGTTTAAAGCAACAGCAAATGCTAAATTTGGTAAAGAAGATTGTACTTCAAAATCAGAAACAAGTACAACAGATATTAATTGTTCAGTAGAATTTAAAGTTAAGAAAGGTAAACAGATAAAGAACACTGGATGGGAAGCAAAAAGAGCACTTAGAGATATGGGCTGTGGAGTAAAAAAAGAACAAGTAAAAGCAACATGTGATAATGGAAATGTATATTCATCATGGACTACTGTAAGTGGTAGCTATAAAACACTATTAAAGAATGGTGCTAAAAAATGCACAATAAAGTGGAGAACATATGATTGCTTAAATCATAAGAGTCCAACTCTTACAGTGAATGTAAAAATTGGAACATACTAGGAGGAATTATGAAAAAGAAATGTAAAATAACCATAATAGTATTAATAATATTTATCGTATTACTATGTGGAATAATTTTAAAAAATGTTTGCCTTACTAAAAGTAAAGAACTAAATAAAGATAATTTATTTACTAGTATAGAACAATATCAAGAGTTGGTAGAAGAAGGATATAAAGTAAAAGTAAAATATGATAAAGAAGATAAAAATAACTATTACTTTAAATCAAAAGATAATATGTATGAAGTAAATAAAAAAACAGGAGAAATTATTATATATACAGAAAGAATAAACATAGTAAAACCTGAATAAAAAGCTATAAATATATAGCTTTTTTTATTGATTAATAGTATGAAATTCATTATAATTATATTATGGTAGAGGATAGTGATTATATGAAAAACAAAAAGAATACAAGCGGGTTTACAATGGTAGAACTTTTAGCAGTAATAGTAATATTAGGTATATTATCTATTATCTCAATAGCTGCAATACAAGGAGTAATTGCAAGAGCAAGAACTGAATATTATAAAACACAAAAGAATAATTTAGTAATGGCAGCTCAAAGCTATTTAAATGCTAATAAAAACTATCAACCTAAAGTAAGTGGACAAAGAGTACAAATAAGTTTAAAAACACTATATGAAAATAAATATATAGACAAGGTAGTTGATTATCATAAAAATGCATGTTATGACACAGAAACCTATGTTCAAGCATATAGATATAAAGATGAATTAAATTATTATGCATATTTGAAATGTCCAGACTATGACCCAGGAAAAGAACAAGAAGGAGAAAAGCCAAATATATCATTATTAAAATTTGATGGTGGGTTAAATGCACCTGTAATTAAATTAGAAGCAGATGCAGGTAATATTAAAGATGGTAATCAGCCGATAATAGCAAATTATACATATACAATTTATAAGAACGGAACACAAATAGTTAGTAAGACAGTAACAGATGGAAGTGATATAGGTAAGACATCATTAAATAAAACTATATCATTTGATAAAAAGTATCTTCCTGGAACAATTAAGGTAACAGTAACTATAGGAAATAATATGGGATTATCTACAACTAAATCAGTAACAAGTGGAGATGAATTTAGAGATACTACACCACCAAAGTGCGAAACAATTACAGGAGCATCAACTAATTGGGTAACAGGAAAGAGAATTATCACAGTAGGATGTTCTGATCCTGATACAGGATGTAAACAAAGTTCATACACTAAAGAATTTAGTGGAGATAAAAAAGTAGAAAATATTAGAATATATAATAATGATGGAGGATATATTGATTGCCCTGTAAATGTCTATATTGATAATACAAAACCAACATTAACAATAAATGTTTATAAGAGAACATCTACTGGTGGAAAAGAAGGTAGTGCAATACATACAATAACTGCTAATAATGCTAGTTCAACAAAAGAATTAACAATATCACAAAATACAGTAAATGGATGGCTAAATAATTCTAAATATCCATATGGAGTTTATATTGAAGCTAAGTACGAAGATTCAATAAGTCCAATAACTAAACTAGAGTGGAAATGGAACAGTACTAACTTATTATCAACTTCAGGTAATGCTAAAACATTTACTGATACAAATACTACTGTTAAAACACCTAATGTACAAAGTGGAACAGATCACTTTGGAATAAGTGCAGAGGGATGGAGATATACAGAATTATCAGTATATGATTCAGTAAATCACAAAACAACAGTAAGAATAATAGCACCAATTGATAGAACAGGACCATCTAAATCAACTTCAGGAGAATCAACAACATGGATTAAAAATGATAGAACAATAAACTTAACATGTACTGATGCATTAAGTGGATGTGAAAAAGCAACTGATACATTAAAATATACAAGTACAAAACAAACAGCAAATTATACAATAAAAGATAAAGCTGGTAATACATCTACTTATACAGCAAACGTATATGTAGATAAAACTCCACCAGTTTGTGGAACTAAAGAAAACGAAAATATTACATGGAAGAAAAGTGATCAAACAGTAAAAGTAGGATGTACTGATTCACATAGTAATTGTACAAAACAGAAATTTGAAAAGACATTTAATACAGATACTAAAGAGGGAATAATTACAATACAAGATAATGCAGGTAATACAGCTAACTGTAGTGTAAAGGTTTTTGTAGATAAAACCGGACCAGTATGTGGAACAAAAACAGAAAATAACTCATGGAGAAATACAGATTTTGAAGCAAAAGTACAATGTAAGGATTCATTTAGTGGATGTGAAAAAGCAACATATTCACAAAAATTTACTACAACTACAACTACTGCAAACATAACTCTAAAAGATAATGTAGGAAATACAACAAATTGTCTTGTAAACATAAAAATTGATAGAGATGTACCAGCATGCGGAAATCCAGATGGAGCAAGTGAAACATGGACAAAGAATAATAGAACTATTAAACAAAATTGTACAGATACAGGCGGATCTGGATGTAATCCAGTATCAAAAACATATAGCACTACAACACAAACAGATACTATCCAATTAAAAGATGGAGCAGGTAATACAAGAAATTGTACTGTAAAGGTTTATGTAGATAAAACAAAACCATCAGTATGGTTAACATTAACAAAAGTAAACGATAATGGGTCAAAGATTGGAAACTACTCAAGCGGAGAATGGTCAACAAATAGAGTACATAGAGTAATTAATAGATCAGATGCAAACAGTGGTATAGCAAGGGTAGAATGGAGTAAAGATAAATCCTCATGGTCAACAGAAAATAATGCAGATAGCTTCGATTATGATAGTGCAAATCAAACAAGATATTATAGAAGTGTAGATAATGCAGGTAATTATAGTGATGTTGTATCAGCAACATTTAAAGTAGATAGAAAAGCTCCAACAACTTCAGCTGATGCATGGGCTGCAACAAGCAAAACTTGTACTAGAGATGAAACAACAGCACTAAATAAAAAATATGTACTATATAGTACAGAAAGTAAGAAAAAGTTCTGGGCTGGTATAGTTTCATATCATGATGATGATAATAGTGGAGTTAACCAAACATATGTAAATGAGTACTATGGATCAAGTACAAAAAAGGTATGTGGAAGAAGATACTATGATTCAAGTGCCTGGAGAGCTGGCGGAAGTAGAACATACTTTGGTTGTGATACTGGTTCAGGAAAATCAAGAGAAGGTCATATGCGCTACTATTCATGTGATAATGCAGGAAATTGTGCAAAATCAAAAGAAAAAACAATCAAATGGTCTGGAATATATAATAGTTGGGCAACTGGATCATGCTAAAGAAGATATAATACATATCTTCTTTTTTCTTGTTTAAAAATAGAATAAAATATATAATAAAAATGGTGATAATTATGAAAGAAAAAATAATAATATGTCCAAATGAAGAAAAAATGAATATATTAGATAAATATTCAAATGATGAAAAACTATACAATATAAAATTTATGACTAAGCAAGAATATATAGATAATTATTACTATTCTTATGATGAAAGAGCACTAGAGTATCTAATGAATAAATATGATTATAACTTGGATGTATGCAAAGTATATCTAAGTAATTTATATGTAATAGATATTACTAAAGATTATAAAAATAATAAGTTAAAATTATTAAAAAATATAAAAAAAGAATTACTTGATAATAACTTACTAGAAGAAAATAAAGCATTTAAAGATTATTTAAATAATAAAGAAATAATTGTTAAAAACTATTATGATTTAGATCTATATGAAGAAAAAGTCTTAAATTATAAAAAAGAAGAAAAAGAGTATAACTTAAATACTAAAGTAGTAAAATGTGACACTTTAGAGGAAGAAGTTAATCAAGTATGTTTAAGTATAATAGAATTATTAAATAAAAATATAGACATAAACAAGATATTTATAGGAAATGTATCTAGTGATTATTTATATACAATTAATAAATTATTTAAGTATTATAAAATACCCATAAATTTAGATATGAATAATTCAATATATTCAACAAAAGTAGTAAATGATTACTTGAATAATAATATTTTAGATTTAGAAAGTAATGATAAGATTACTAAAAAACTAGTTAATGTAATTAGTTCATTATCTATGTTAGATCAAAGTAAAGATTCTTATAAAAAAATACTAAAAGATAAATTAAAAAATACTAGTATAGGAAATAATAGATTAAGTAATGCTGTAAATGTTATAGACATAAATAAAAGAAGTATTAATGATGATGAATATGTATTTGTACTAGGATTTAATCAAGATAATTTACCAGTTATTAATAAAGATATAGATTTTATTACAGATAATATGAAAGACGAAGTACCAATGTATACAACTAAAGAAAAAAATATAAGAAATAAAAAGAGTCTAATTGAAATATTATCTAATATAAAGAATTTATATATATCATATAAACTTAGAAGTCCGTTTAGTACATTCTATCCATCTAGTTTAATAAATGAACTAAATTTAGAAGTAATAGAACCTAAAGTAGATAATCACGTTTATTCTAATATTTATAATGAATTAAGATTAGGTGAAAAATTAGACAATTATTATAAGTATAAAGAAAAAGATAATGAATTAATAATATTAAATAATCATTATAATATTCCTTATAATGTGTATTCTAATAAGTTTTCAGGTATAGATAATAAAAAGTACATAGAAAGTATTAATAAACCATTAAATATGTCATATTCATCTATTAATGAATATTCAGAATGTGCTTTTAAATATTATGTAAAAAATATTTTAAAATTAAGTGTATATGAAGAAAAATTCCCAGCATTTTTAGGAAGTCTATATCATAGATTATTATCTATATATAAAAGAACTAATTTTGATTATGAAAAAGAATTTAATATATATTTAGAGAATAGAGAATTAAGTTTTAAAGAAAAAGTATTATTAATAAAAATAAAAGAAGATTTAAAAGATCTTATTGAATCATTAAAGAAACAACAATTATTAACAGGATATGATAATGAATATTTAGAAAAGAAATTAGAAGTTCCAATAGATAATAAGAAAATAAGTGTTATCTTTAAAGGATTTGTTGACAAGATAATGTACTATAAAGAAGTTGAAGATATATATTATTCAATTATTGATTATAAAACTGGATATATAGATACTAATATTGAGCCATTAAAGTATGGATTACATATGCAATTACCAGTATATCTATATTTAATAAGAAATTCACATATATTTAGTAAACCTCATTTTACTGGTATATATTATCAAAATATATTGTTTAACTATCCTACTAGTACAACAGAAGAAGAATATTTAAAAACTATTAAAGATAGATTAAAATTACAAGGATATTCTACAGACAATGTAGATATATTAGAAAGATTTGATTCAACATATACTAAAAGTGACTATATAAAGAGTATGAGTTATTCAGAAGAAAAAGGTTTTAGTTCAAATACAAAGTTAATAAATGATGAGACATTAAATAACATGATTGAATATACATCTAAGATAATAGATAAAACAATAGATAAAATATTAGATAACAAATTTGATATTAATCCTAAGAATTATAATGGTAAGAATATATCATGTGAATTTTGTGAATATAAAGATATTTGTTATATGAAAGAAAAAGATATAAAGTATTTAAACAAAGTAGAAAACTTAGATTTCTTAGGAGGTGAAGAATAATGGGTAAAATGAATTGGTCTCCTGAGCAATTATTAGCAATTAATGAAGATAATAAAAATATTATTGTTTCTGCTGGAGCAGGATCAGGTAAAACTGCTGTATTAAGTGAAAGAGTATTAAGAAAATTAAAACAAGGAGTACATATAAATGAGTTATTAGTTTTAACATTTACAAATGCAGCAGCTGCTGAAATGAAAGAAAGAATTAGAAAGAAAATTTCAAAAGAAGAATCTTTAAAAGAAGAAAGTGACTTAATAGATGGAGCATATATAACTACATTTGATTCTTTCTCTCTATCTATTGTAAAAAAATATCATACAAGATTAAATATAACTAATAAAATACAAATTACAGATGAAGTAATTATTGATCTAGAAAAAAGAAGAATACTAGATGAAATAATGAATGAATACTATGAAAAAGAAGATTCTAAGTTTATTAAGTTAATAAAAGATTTCTGCTTAAAAGACGATAAAGATTTAATTAATTATATTTTAAATGTATATAAAAAAATAGAATTAAAATATGATAAAACAGATTATATTAATAACTTCTTTAATATTGAGTATACAGATACAAAATTAAAGCAATATATAGATGAATATTTAAAATTAATATTTGATGATATCAAAGTGATTAAAAATCTACTAGTTGAATTGAATGACTATTTTGATGGAGAATACGTAGTAAAAGTAGAAGATTCAATTAAAGAATTGATTAATGCAAATAGTTATGAAGATATAATTAATAAATATGATTTTAAGTCTCTACCTATGGTTCCTAGAGGAAGTAGTGAAGAAGGTAAAAAAGTAAAAGGAATTATATCAGATTTAGTAAAAGAAATAAAAGGATATTGTACTTATACTAGTACTAATGAAATGAAAGAAGAAATATTATCTACAAAGGATAATGCCGAAGTAATAATAGAAATAATAAAGAAACTAGATCAAAGATTAGAAGAATATAAATATAATAATTCTGAGTATAATTTTAATGATATTGCACGTTTAGCAATTAAAGTAGTAAAAGAAAATGAAGATATAAGAGAAGAACTATCTAATAGTTTTAATGAAATATTAGTAGATGAATATCAAGATACATCTGATACACAAGAAGCATTTATTAATTTGATTGCTCATAATAACGTTTATATGGTAGGGGATATAAAACAATCAATATATAGATTTAGAAATGCCAATCCATATATATTTAAAAATAAATATGATACTTATAGAGATACAGATCAAGGTATGAAAATAGATTTATTAAATAATTTTAGATCTAGAAGAGAAGTCTTAGATAATATAAATTTACTATTTGATTTATTTATGGACGATGATGTAGGAGGAGCAGATTATAAAGCTTCTCATAGAATGAATTTTGGTAATAAGTCATATGAAGAAAAAGGTAAAACTAATCAAGACTATAATCTAGAATTATTAAGTTATGAATTAGATCCTAAAAATCATATAACAAGAGATGAAGAAGAAGCATTTATAATAGGTAATGATATAAAAAATAAAGTACTTAATAAATACCAAGTATTTGATAAAGATGAAGGAATATTAAGAGATATTGAATATAAAGATTTTGTAATATTATTAGATAGATCTAAAAACTTTGATCTTTATAAAAAAATATTTGAGTATATCGGATTACCACTAAATATATTAAAAGAAGAATCATTAAGTAAAGATCAAGATGTACTTGCTATAAAAAATCTATTAAGATTATTAATATGTATAAAAAATAATAATTATGATAATGACTTTAAATATAGTTTTACATCCGTATCTAGAAGTTACTTATATAGAACTGATGATAAAGAAATATTTAACTTATTTGTAGACAATAGTTTTAATAAAAGTGAATTATTCATTAAATGTAAAGAATTAACTAAAGAAATAGATACTATGAGTATTAGTGAATATATAAACTATATTTTAGAAGATTTTAATTATGAAGAAAAATTATTAACTATAGGAAATATAAAATCATTTAGAGCTAGAATAGAGTATTTTTATAATTTAGCTAAATCATATGAAGAAACTGGTAAAACAATATATGATTTTGTAGATTATCTAGATAAAATATTTGAAAATGATTATGACTTAAAATTTAATGTTAATGAAAATATTACTAATAGTATTAAAATAATGACTATTCATAAATCAAAGGGATTAGAATTTCCAATATGTTATTTTGCAGGATTCCAAGATAAATTTAATATGAATGAGTTAAAAGAAAAGATAATATATGATAATAATTATGGTTTAATACTACCTAAAGTAACAAATTATTATAAGGATACTATACTAAAAGTATTATTAAAAAATAATACTAAAAAAGAAGAAATATCAGAAAGAATAAGATTATTGTATGTAGCTGTAACAAGAGCAAAAGAAAAGATGATATTTATAATACCAAAAATAGAAGAAGAAAACGAAGTTTTAGATATAGTTCCATATTATGAAAGAATTAAATATTCTAAATTCTTAGATATATTTAAAAGTATATATAGTAATATAATTAACTTTAATAAAGATGTAGAAGTAACTGCTACTAAAGATTACTTAGATAGCAAAAAAGAAGTAGAAGAAATAGAAAAAAACAAAGATAACTTAGAAGTAAAAGAAATAAATATAGAAAATGACATAATAGAAGAAAAACATTACTCTAAAGAGTCACTTCACATAGTAACTAAAGAAGAACAGGAATTATTAAACTATGGTACAAAAGTACATAAAGTACTAGAACAAATTGACTTTAAAAATCCTCATCTAGAGTTATTTGATTTAAATAAGAAAATGGAAGAGAAGATTAAATCATTTTTAAATAGTGAAATAATAAAAGATAATATAAATGGAGTTTTCTATAAAGAATATGAATTTACATATTTAGAAGATAATACACATTCTCATGGAATAATAGACTTATTAATAGAACAACCAGATAAAATGATAATTATTGATTATAAATTAAAAAATATTGATGATGAAAACTATGATAAACAACTTAATGGGTATAGAAAATATATAAAAGAAAAGACTAAAAAAGAAGTAGATTGTTTATTATACTCAATACAAGATGAAAGGTTTAGAATAGTTTATGAATAGAATTTGTTTTATTTGTTTAGGTAATATTTGTCGTTCTCCTATGGCAGAATATATATTAAAAGATAAGTTAAGAAAACAAGGAATAAAAAATGTAATAGTTGATTCAAAAGCAACATCATATGAAGAACAAGGCAATGATATATATCCAAAAGCAAAAAATATTTTAAAAGAACATAATATTCAATTTAGTACTAGAGAAGCAAAGAGATTAGAAAAAGAAGATTATGATAAGTATGATGTTTTCTATTATATGGAAGATAAAAATTTAAGAAATATCGAAAGAATATTTGACAAAACAGATAAATGTAAAAAGCTTTTAATTAAAGATATAGAAGATCCATGGTATACAAATAATTTTGAAAAAGTTTATGAAGAAATAGATGAAGGGTGTCAAGAAATAATAAAATTACTAAAAAACAATTGATTATTAAAATATAAATGGTACAATTAAAGTAACAATAGAGAAAAGGTAGAGGTAAAAAGAATGGAAAAGAAAAATAAGAAAAACAAAAAGAGCAATGAAAGAAAAAGTAATATATTAATAGTATTATTACTATTATTAGTAATAAGTATTGGTTTCTCAGCATTAACTGCAAATTTAAGTATCACTGGTAATACTAGTATTAGTAGAAACAACTGGGATGTTCATTTCAACAATGTACAATTATCATCAGGTAGTGCAAGTTCTACAGCACCAGTATTAAATGCAAATGCTAATGAAGTAACTTACTCAGTAACATTAGCTAATCCAGGAGACTATTATGAATTTACAGTAGATGCAGTAAATGCAGGTTCAATTGATGCAATGATCGATTCATTTAGTAATACAGGATTAACAGAAGCACAACAAAAATATTTACAATATACAGTAACATATTCTGATGGTGGAGCATTTGCTAACAAACAATATTTAAAACATGGTGTAACAGAAACATATAAAGTAAGAGTAAGTTATAAAACTGATATTAATCCAGCTGATTTACCACAAACAAATCAAACAATTACTTTAACTTTCAGTGTTAACTATGTACAAGCTGATTCAACTGCAATCAATAGATAAAACTTAGTTTAAAAAAACTAAGTTTTTTTATGTAATATACTTTATTTATTTTATAAAAAATGATAAATTATTATATAGAGTAGGTGTAGTATATGAAGAGTGAAAATAGGAATAATAAAAAGATTATAATAGTCGCATTATTACTAATAATAAGCATTGGTTTCTCAATTATTTCTTCATCATTAACAATTAATGGTGT
This sequence comes from uncultured Bacillota bacterium, assembly GCA_946617625.1. Lineage (GTDB taxonomy): Bacteria > Bacillota_I > Bacilli_A > RF39 > UBA660 > RUG14891. Next base: position 7,695 of record CAMOKF010000009.1, on the reverse strand, counting down.
ATCGAGTATTAAAGGAAATACATGGGATGTACATTTTGAAAATATAGAAGTAAAAAGTGGAAGTGTTACCGCTCCTATACCAACAATAAGTGCATCTGAAACTACAGTAACTTATAACGTAACATTAGATCAACCTGGAGATTTTTATGAATTTACTGTAGATGCGGTAAATGATGGTACTATTGATGCCATGGTAGATACAGTATCTAATACTGGATTAACAGAAAACCAACAAAAATATTTGATATATCAAGCAACATATGAAGATGATAGTGAAATAATGACAAAACACAGTTTAAAAAAGCAAACAACAGAAACATATAAGGTAAGAGTAGAATATAATAGTGATGTAGAAGGAGAAGATTTACCTGGAGCAGATCAAACAGTTACATTAACTTTTAGTGTAAACTATGTTCAAGCAGATGAAACAGCAGTTTCAAGAGCATTAATTAGAGCAATATCTGGAGATGGAACTCATGTTGGAGATCAAGTAGCAATAGATTCAGAAGAATTCTATGTACTTGGTAATGATAATACAAATTTAACTCTATTTGCTAAAAACAATTTATATGTAGGCTCATCTTGTGATCCAGAAGGTACAGTAACTCCATTACCTACTAGTGGAGCAGGATATAATCTTCAAGATGCAACAGCAAAAGGATGGGTAAATGAATCAGTAACTTATGTAGGAACTGTTAAATTTTCAGGAACAAATTATTGGTATGATTCAGGCTTAAAACCAAAATATGGATCAAGTTATTCAGTAAGCAATATTTATGATACAGAGTATTCAACAGCTCCAAATGATATAGCAAATCCAACTAACACAAATTATTCTGTTGCACACTATATACAAGCATATAAATCTAAGTTAGAAGCTTTAGGAGTAACAATTAATAGTGCAAGACTAATGACATATCAAGAGTCTGAAGCATTCAAAAACGCAGGCTTTAATAATGAATTAGTATCAAGTAGTTATTGGTTAGCAACAGCTAGTACCTCAACACAAGTATGGTCTATAGTATCTGGATCAGGATTAAATAAAACAGTATATACTTCAAATAATTCAAGAGGAGTAAGACCAGTAGTTATAATACCTGCAAGTAGTATATAAAATAAAAAAGAAACTAATAATTAGTTTCTTTTTTTTGTCCCTTTTGTTCAACAGCCTTTATAATTTGAGCAATTATATTAATAGCTATTTGCTCAGTTTTTCTATTAATATCTCTTAAAGGATTAAATTCAACTAAGTCAAATGATACCACTTGATCCATATGCTTCATAATTTCCTCGTTAATAGTCATAGCATCATCTTCACTTAGACCATCAAGTTCAGGAACTGAAACTCCAGGAGCTACTTCAGGATCAATTACATCTAAGTCATAACTTATATGTATTCCATTAGTTTTATAGCCAGCTATTTCAAAAGCCTCATCCATTATAGCTTTGACTCCACGGTTTTTAATATCTTCAGTAGAAAATACTTTAACACCAGCATATCTAACGTTATCTTTTTCAGCATCATCGATACTTCTTGCGCCTACAATAACACACTTAGAAGGTTGGATTGTAGGACCATCATGAAAGTATCTTAATTCATTACATTTATAACCTGTAATAGCTGCTAAAGGTAAACCATGAATATTACCAGTAATAGTAGTTTCAAAAGTATTATAATCAGTATGAGCATCTATCCATATAATGCCTATTTCATTATTCTTTTTAACTGAAGCTAAGGCAGAAGCAACTGCAACAGAGTGATCTCCTCCTAGAAGAATAGGAAAATAATCCTCTTTTGTCTTCTCTACAATAGCATTATATAGATTAGTATTGAATTTATCTATTTCAAATTCATTCTTTCTTCTATCACTTAAATTACGACTTTTTATAATACTTTCATCTTGATGAAAAGAGATTACTTCTCCGTTATAAAACCCTTTTAAATCATTTATTAATTGTACAGGACCCAAATGTGCACCATCTATATGAACACCCAAGTCGCTTTCAGCACCAACTATTAGTGTTTTCATTAAAAATCACCTTCCTACATATAGATTTTAACGTAAAGACTTAAATGTATCAAGCATTTTCCTATGTTTTTAAAGTAAAGTATAGTATAATACCTTTAGGTGATGTAAATGCAAAATATTATAAATATAACAGATATAAACCAAGAATATTTACATACACATTCAGCCATCCCATTTACACTTAATAGATTTATAAAGAAAGGTAAAGAAGTATATTCTTGGAATACTGCTTCCAGATTTTTTCCAGAGGAGATGAAAGATGCTCCAATAAGAATAAAATATTTAATGGATAATCTTAAAGAAGTAGGACTAGATGATATTGCTATGCCAGATCAACCAAAAGATGATAAATTAGTAGAAAAGTGTCATGAAATTACATTTGATGAATTTTGTAAATATTATGAAAGCGATAAATATAAGAGTCAAGGAACGATATGGAATATAGAAAAAAACTATACAGCTATATTTATGACTAAAGAAACTCATGATAAAATAAAAGAAAAGTATAATAGAAGTGTTTCACTAGTATATCCAGCAGCAGATTGTGCTGTAGTAAGATATTATGATAATAAAAAAGAAGTAATAGGTCTTACACATTCAGATGGATATTATACAGGAAGAAATATAGTAAATGATATGACTAAGTATATGAAAGAACATTTTAATTCCAATCTAAATGATATAAAAGTATTTGTAGGAGCATCATCAAGAGATAACTGGATTTATGAAGGAAATAGACCTGATTGGGCAATTAATAAAGATGAAAATGGTAATTTTATATCTTATATAGGAGATTGGGAAAAATATATAGATGAATTACCAGATAATAAATATGAGATTCATTATGGAGACTATTTATATTCTCAATTAATAGAATCTGGTATAAATGAAAAAAATATATCATATGATCCAAATAATACATTATTTAATAAAGATTATTATTCAAATTCTAGAAATAAAAAGTTAAATGAAAAAAATGGTAGAAATTTGATGGGGATTACATTCGATAAAGAAATAGTTAATAAAGTTGAAGATACAGAAATAAAATTAAGATAGATAGGTGTTAAATATGAAAAAATTGAATGATTTGTACCCTGGAGTAGGTACAGACATAGTTATTAAAGGAATAAAAATTAATTCAAAAGAAGTAGAAGAAGGAGATCTATTTGTATGTACTATGGGAGTTACAGCAGATAGACATGATTTTATAGATGATGCAATAAAGCATGGAGCATCAGCAATATTAGTATCAAAAGATATAAGAGATGAAAGAGTACCAATAATAAAAGTTCCAGATACTAATAGAGAATTACCATATCTTTGTCAAAAGTTTTATGACTACCCAGATAAAAATATGGTAATGATAGGAGTAACAGGTACAGATGGTAAAACAAGTACAACAACAATAGTTCAATCATTAATAGGAACAGATATTTGTGGTTACATAGGTACCAATGGTAGAAGTTGTGCTAAGTTTACAGGAGATAATCCAAATACAACTCCTGATGCCCATAACTTATATATGTATTTAGATGAATTCGTAAAAGCTGGTTGTAAATATACTGCTATGGAAGCATCAAGTGAAGCATTCTTTAGAAATAGATTAGTAGCTACGACTTATGATATTTCAGCAATTACAAATATAACATCAGAACATTTGAATATTCATGGATCATTTGAAAACTATGTACAATGTAAATTACAATTATTTAAAACTACAAAAAAAGATGGTTATTCAATATTAAATAAAGATGATCCCTATTATGAAACAGTAAGAAATGCCTGTGTTGCTAATGTCTTAACTTATGGTAAAGATCCATCAAATGATTTACAAATAGTTAATTTTACAATTTATCCAACACACACAGATATAACACTAAAGTATAAAGATAAAGAATATTCATTCAAGAGTCCATTACTAGGAGACTTCAATGTATATAATTTATCATGTGCATTTTTAATATGCTTAGCATTAGGACAAAAAATGGAAGACTTGATAGAAAGAGTACAAAATGTAAAAATTAGTGGTAGATTAGAAATGCTTAATACTAATACACCATACTATGTAATGGTTGATTATGCTCATACTCCTAATGGTATATCTAAATTATTAAACTTTGTACATACATTAGATATTAATAGATCAATAGTAGTTATAGGACAAGCAGGAGAAAGAGATTATTTAAAAAGGCCTAAAGTAGGAAATACAGTAGTTGAAAATGCATCATATGCCATATTTACATATGAAGATCCAAGAAGTGAAGATCCAGCAAATATATGTGAGGATATTATAAAAGAATTAAAAGAAACACATAATAACTATGAAATAGTAATAGATAGAAGAGAAGCAATTCAAAAAGCAGTAGATATGGCAGGACCTAAAGATATAGTTTTAATACTTGGAAAAGGTAATGAAACATATGAAAAGTTAAAAACAGAAACAATTTACTTTAATGATATCGAAGAAGCATATCAAGCAGTTGCTAATAGAAAAATAAAAGAAGGTAGTTAATAATAACTTCCTTCTTGTTTTTTTATAGTAATAATGGTAAAATATAAAGCAATTTCGGGGTGGAACATATGTATAGAAGATTGTATAGTGATACATCAAATTATTTTTATGACGTTTTAGAAGAATTATATGAGAATAGTTGCCAAGAATATATACATGGAGTAATGCAAGAAGCAGATTGCTTTGATAGAAAAAATGAATTTATAAAAATACAAAAATATGTATCAATGTTAGAAGAATATGTAAACTCATTATTAACTTTAGGATATACAGATGAATATGATAGAACAATAAAAAAATTAAAAATAGTAAAATCAATCGCCATATTACCAAAAGAAAAAAGATATAATTTAATCGAGAAAAACGATAATAAGATAAAACTAAATCCAAAAGTAGAAAATAAAGTTGTAAGAAAATATTTATTTAGTAGTTTTAATACAGTACTACATAATTATTGGTTAGAAGATTTAGATTATTATTTTAAAATTCTAGGAGAAAAAGAAAAAATTAAAGAAACAGAAAATGATGAATTATATATAAAAGAAGGATTTAAATTAATAGATAAAGCAACATCTATGGAAACAACTCAGAAATTAATAACATTTGTTACTAATGAAGATTATAACAATGATAATTATATTAAAGAAGTAGTAAATGAATTTAGTAAAAAGGTAATTCCATTTAAAGAAGATAATATTCATGAATTATCTAAAGAATCATATAAAGATAATTTCCTAAGAAAAATAACTAATACTTATATTTCAAAAGAAGGATTTGATAATTATTATAATACTTTAACTTCTCTAGGAAGAGTAAATATAATGTATGATAAAGTAGAAGAAAGAAATGTTAAAAAATTAATAAAGTTTTAAAAATTAAGTATTTGTGATATATTTAATTAAGGTGATGATAGTGATAAAGAAAATAATTAAAATATTACTTGTAGTTATTTGGATGGGAGTGATTTTTTCATTCTCTAGTGATAATAAGAATGCCTCTGATAACAAAAGTAGTTCAGTAATTATTACGATTTATCACTTTTTTAATAATAAAGAATTAAGTAAACAAGAAGAAAAACAAATAATAGAAAAGTATGCTTATCCAATTAGAAAACTAGCTCATTTTACTGAATATTTTATATTAGGATTATTAGTAATTAGTTTGATTAGTGAATATATAATGATTAGTAGAAAAGCAATAATTATAGGAATAATCATTTGTTTATTATATGCAGTAAGTGATGAACTACATCAATTATTTACAAGTGGAAGAAGTGCTAGAGTATTTGATGTATTAGTAGATACATCAGGAAGTACAGTAGCTATATTTATTTATACCTTTATTAAGAATATTTTCTTAAGGAGAAAAAAATATGAATAAGAAAAAACAATTAGCAAAAAATACAATTATTATATTTTTTGGAAAAGTTTGTACACAATTAATATCATTCTTTTTATTACCACTATATACAGGATATTTAACTACATCACAATATGGTAAAGTAGATTTAATAACTACTTATGTAACATTACTAGTTCCATTAATAACACTAGAATTAGAAATGAGTATATTTAGATGGTTAGTAGATTCTAGAGGAAAAGAAAAAGATGAAGAAAAACTAATAAGTAATAACTTTTATATATTAACAATAGGACTATTATTATTTACAATTTTATATATTATAGTAACTACTTTCTGGCACTTAGAATATAGATGGTTGATATTGATAGATATTATTGTATGTACATTATCAGGTAACTTTTTACAAGTAGCTAGAGGATTTGGTAGAACTCTAGATTATTCAATAAGTTGTATAATTACTGGAGTAACAACAATACTATCTAATATAGTCTTAATAGTGTTCTTAGGTTTAAGAACAGATGGAATGATAATATCGATGGCTTTAGCTAATGGATTATGTTCACTATATTTATTCTTAAGATTAAAATTATATAATAAGATTAATTTTAAACTAAAAGATACAAAACTTATTAAAGAAATGAATAAATATTCTATTCCATTAATTCCAAATGGAGTTAGTTGGTGGATAGTAAATGTATCAGATAGAAGTATTATTAGTATAGTATTAGGAAGTGCAGCTAATGGATTATATGCAGTATCAAATAAATTCCCAACCATATTATCTTCACTTTTAGGTATATTTAATCTATCATGGAGTGAATCAGCAGCATTACATATAAATGCACCAGATAGAGACGAATTCTTCTCAAGTGTATGTAATACTATAGTAAAACTATTTACATCTTTAGGAGTAGGTATGATAGCATGTATGCCTTTTGTATTCCCAGTATTAATAAACATTAAATATGATGAAGCATTCTACTATATTCCATTCCTAGTGCTTGGAAGTGTATTTAATGTATTAATATGTTTATATAGTGGAATATACATAGCTAAAAAATTAACTAAACAAGTAGCAGCAACATCTGTAATAGGAGCAGTAATTAATATATTAGTAAATGTAGTTTTAATTAAATATATAGGATTATATGCAGCAGCATTATCTACTACGATATCTTATTTTGCAATGATGGTATATAGACATATAGATCTAAAAAAATATATAAAATTAAAATTTGAAAAAAATCTATTAATTAAAACTATATTAATATATACATTAGCAATAATCTGTTATTATCAAAGAAATATATACCTAGATATTATATGTTTAATAATAGTAGTAGTATATTGTTTCTTATTAAATAAAGACTTTATATTTGTCACAATAAAAGATTTAAAAAAGAAATTTATAAAGTAGGTGAAGTATGAAGTATATAGTTAAATATGAAGATGTAGTAATAGGATCATATATAGATGATGAAGAAAGTGCAGAATACATTGTTTATCAAGAAGGTATAGATAAGCTTCATAAAATGGGATATGACTTATTACCAATGATAGCAAAAAGTCAAAAAGGAAACATAGCTTTCTTTGATAATAGGATAAAAAATTGTAGAAGATTTCCAGGAAGAAAAATTGGATATCAAACAGATTCAGTTGAGTTAGAAGAAGTAAATTAAATGGTTGATATAATATATTAAGTATGATAATATTTTTATAGAAGAGGAACATTCAATGTTGCGTGTTGAGTGTTGCCTTAATGTTTTGGTTCCACCTAACTAAGCAAAGTTA
>CAMOKF010000008.1 GCA_946617625.1 uncultured Bacillota bacterium | reverse complement strand
AATAGCAAAAGGAGCTAAAAGATGCCCTAAATGTGGAGGAAAACTAGGAATGCCAGGTTGGGCTAAAGCATTAATAATAGTTGTAATAATATTTGTTTGTCTTATAGGATGTGTTAATAGTTGTGCCAATTCTGTTAATGATGCTGTTGAAGAAACAGGAAATTCATATAAAGATATTAATGGGAAAACAGAGTTTAAACTTAATGAATCATTCCAAAATAAGTATGAGAAAATCACTATGACAGAAGTTAATACTAATTTTACTGATTATGATGAGTATTCTGGACCTAAAGAAGGACACAAATATGTAGTAGCTAAATTTGAAGTAGAAAATATAAGCTCTGATAGAGATGAATTATACGTAAGTAGTATGGACTTTAATGCAGATGCAGATGGTGTTTCAGTAGATAGTACTTATGCAGTAAATGAAAATTACAAAGACTTAACTGCAACAGTTGGAAAAGGTAAAAAAACAATTGGATATATTTTCTATGAAGTACCAATATCAGCTCAAAAAATAACTATTGAATATAACGCAGATTTTTGGACAGATGGAAACACAATTCAATTTATAGTTCAGTAGTAGTCTTTACAAAAAAATAAAAAATATCCACAATTTCTGTGGATATTTTTATTTACATTTCATTTTGTCAAAATAAGTCTATCTTGTTGAAAGAAAAAAAATTAGATAATATAATAAAATCATGGAGGATAGATAAAATGATAAAAGTAGCAATTAACGGATTTGGTAGAATCGGAAGATTATGTTTCCGTCTTATGGAAGAAAATCCAGAATTTGAAGTAGTTGCAATCAACGATTTAACAGATGCAGAACAATTAGCATACTTACTAAAATATGATACAAATCATAGAAATTATCGTATCGATGAAATCTCATTTGAAGGTGATATGATAGTAGTAGGTAACAGAAAGGTTAAAGTTTACGCTGAAAAAGATCCAGCATTATTACCATGGAAGGATTTAGACATAGATGTAGTATTTGAATGTACTGGTCTATTCTGTTCAGATGAAAAAGCTATGGCTCATATTAATGCCGGAGCTAAGAAAGTAATTATTTCTGCACCAGCAAAAGGTGATGTTAAGACTGTAGTATACAATGTTAACCATGAAATATTAACTGGAGATGAAAAGATTATTTCAGCTGCCAGCTGTACTACAAACTGTTTAGCACCAGTTGTTGATGTACTAGACAAAGAATTTGGAATTAATAAGGGATACATGACAACAGTTCATGCTTATACTAATGATCAAGCAACATTAGATGTAGCTCATAAAAAAGGAATTAAAGCTCGTCGTGGAAGAGCTTGTGCAGCAAATATTGTACCAGCTTCAACAGGAGCAGCTTCTGCAATTGGAAAAGTATGTCCTAACTTAGATGGAAAATTAGAAGGAACAGCTATGAGAGTACCAGTACCTACTGGATCAGTAGTTGATTTAGTTCTTGAATTAGGAAGAAATACAACTGCAGAAGAAATTAATGCTGTATTAAAAGCTCATACAAATGAAACACTAGAATATACTGACGATCCAATCGTATCTAGTGACGTAATTGGAAGACGTTGTGGTTCTCTAGTTGATGGTTTATCTACATCAGTATTAGAAGTAGATGGAAAACAATTAGTTAAAGTAGTTTCATGGTATGACAATGAAATGTCATATACTGCTCAAATGGTTAGAACTGCTAAATATTTAATGAGTAAATAATCAATAATTAGAAAGGAATAATAAAAATGGAATTTAATTTTAAAGGAAAAAAAGCTTTAGTTACAGGTGGGGGAAGTGGATTAGGAAGAGAATGTGCATTACTATTCGCAAAAGGCGGAGCTGATGTTTTAGTAGCTGATCTTTTACCAGAAAGATGTGATAAAGTAGCTGAAGAAGTAAGAGCTCTAGGCGTAAATGCAATTTCATATTCACTAGATGTAACAGATTATAATCAAGTAGAAGCTATGTATAAAAAAATAGTTGATGAATGGGGAACAGTTGACTTCGTAGTTAATAGTGCAGGTGTTTGTCTAACTGAAGAATTAACTAAGCAAAGTTTAAAAGATCTTAATTTATCAATAGATGTTAATATTAAAGGAACACTATATTCTTGCCGCGAAGCTTTAGCAATTATGCGACCTAAAAAATATGGAAAAATTGTTAATATGTCTTCAATTGCTGCTAAAGCATGTTTAGGTGGATTTAGCGTATATAGTGCTACAAAAGCTGCTGTTTTAGCTGCAACTGCTTCATTAGGAAGAGAAGCTGCACTGGATAATGTAACTGTAAACTGTATTTGTCCAGGAATTATTAAAACAAGTATGTGGGAAGAAATCCTTGACCAAATGGCTGGTGATGATCAAGCTGAACGTGATCGCGTTTGGGCTGAATGGACTAAAGGAACTCCTAATGGAAAACCACAAGATCCAATTGATATAGCTAATATGGTTGCATTCTTATGTACTGAAGAAGCAAGATATATCACATCTCAAAATATTGGTGTAGATGGCGGATTTACTTTTTAGTAAAAATATGGGAAGCATTTGCTTCCTTTTTATTTGGCTTTTATTCTTGATACGCCTAGAGCTTTACTAGATGCCTTAGAGGAAACAACCATTACTATATCTACAATAGATGCGTAAATTAAAAAGGATTTTTCCTTTTTTTTATTGTTAAATAGTGTTATACTCAAATTATGACAGGAGGATTGTGAATTGAAAACAATTAAAGATTTAGAATTAAATAATAAGAAAGTCTTAATAAGATGCGATTTCAATGTACCAATTAAAGAGGGTAAAATAGTTGATGATACTAGAATAGTAGGAGCAATACCTACAATACAATATGCTTTAGATCATAATGCTAAAGTAATTTTAATGTCACATCTAGGAAGAGTAAAAGAAGAAGCTGATTTAGAAAAAAACAATTTAGCTCCAGTAGCAGTAAGATTAAGTGAACTACTAAAAAGAGAAGTTAAATTTGTTAATGCAACTAGAGGGGAAGAACTAGAAAATGCCATTAATAATATGAATGACGGTGAAGTAATATTAATGCAAAATACTCGTTATGAGGATTTAAATGGTAAAAAAGAGAGTTCAAATGACCCTGAACTAGGAGCTTATTGGGCATCACTAGGAGATGTCTATATTAACGATGCATTTGGAACTATTCATAGAGCTCATGCATCAAACGTAGGAATACCTAGTAATCTACAAGAAACATCAGCATTTGGATTTTTAATAGAAAAAGAATTAAATGCATTAAGTATTTTAGACAATCCAGAAAAACCATTCATGGTAGTTTTAGGTGGTGCTAAAGTAGCTGATAAAATTGGAGTAATTGAAAACTTAGTTACAAAAGCAGATAAAATACTTATTGGTGGAGGAATGGCATTTACATTCTTAAAAGCAGAAGGATTTAATATAGGAAAATCATTATTAGATGCAGAAAGCCTAGATTTCTGTAAAGATATTTTAGCTAAATATTCGGATAAAATTGTATTACCTGTTGATGTAGCTGTTACAAATGAATATTCTAATGATGAAGAATATAGAGAAAAAGATATAACTGATTTAACTGATGAAGAAATGGGATTAGATATTGGATCTAAAACATTAGAGCTATTTGAAAATAACTTAAAAGAAGCAAAATCAGTAATTTGGAATGGACCATTAGGAGTCTATGAATTTGATAAATATAAAGTTAATACTGATAAATTATTGCAATACATAGTAGATAATAATATTAAAACAGTATTAGGTGGAGGAGATATTGTTGCCGCAGCAACAGTAGCAAATCTAAAAGATAAAGTATATCATGCATCTACTGGAGGAGGAGCAACTTTAGAATACTTAGAAGGTAAAAAATTACCAGGAATTGAAGCAATAAAATAAAGTTATTAATAAGTAGGTGAGACAATTGAGTACAAATAGCTACAAAGTAGCAAGTCCATATGAAACAAATCATATAAAATTATTTAATGATTTTGAATCACATAATGATAATAGATTTCCAGTAACACAATATTTAATTGAAACTAGAGATAAATATTCAAAAGAAGAATATGATAAGAATATAATGAATAATAATGAAATAAATATCATAGTTTTTTCTATGGATAAAGATAAGATTAAAGATTATTGTTGGATTAGGGAAGAAAGAGATATTAAACTATGTGAATTATTACCTGCGCAATTAAATAAAACACCAAGAACAAGGGAGATTATGGACATTGCAAGTAATTATGCATTTAATAGAGAAGGTATGGAAAGAGTATTTGTATCAATTGAAAAGAATGATAATTTATATAATCAATTACTAAATGAAGGTTATATAGATTTAGATAAAGTTGATGAAACATCAAACAAAATTATATTACAAAAAGAAAAAGAAGATATGATAGAAATGAGTAAGGTTATGTAATGAAAATAATTAATAATATAAAAAAGAACACAGTATTTCTTTTAGCTATAACAGTAGTAATACTATTCATCCTATTAAAAGATGATTATAAAGAAATACTTAATGCTTTATCAGGCATGAAAGTTATTTACATAGTAATTGCTATCTTCTTTTTCTTTGTATCTATTTTTTTTAAAGCAGTTGCTAACTATATAACAGTAAATGATAAGAATAAAATTTCATTGAAAGAAGCTATAAAACATAATGTAATAATTCAATTTTTTAATGGAATAACACCTTTTTCTACAGGTGGACAACCAATGGAAATATATATGTTAAGAGAACATAATATAAGTGGAGTAGAAGCAACAAATATATCTATACAAAACTTTATATTTTATCAAACAGCTTTAGTTATATATGGAGCTATTGCTGTAGGATATAACTTCTTATTTCATATATTCCCTAAAACAGAGATGTTGAGAAAATTAGTATTACTAGGTTTTCTAATAAATACATTAGTAGCAGTAGTATTATTAATTATTTCAATATCTAAAAGCTTAACTAAAAAGATGTTTAATTCAACATTAGATATATTATGTAAATTAAGAATTATAAAAAATAGAGCACAAGTAGAAGAAAAATATAATACTAAGCTTGAACATTTTCATGAAAGTGCAACTATGTTAAGAAATAGAAAAGGATTATTTGTACAAGGGGTATTTCTAAATTTTTTAAGTTTAACTTGTCAATATATAATTCCAATATTTATAGTTTTTAGTATGGGAGATTTTACAAGTTTAAATATATTCAATACTATTACAGCTTCTGCTTATGTATTATTAATTGGTTCATTTGTTCCAATTCCAGGAGCTAGTGGTGGTATAGAATTTGGCTTTTTACAATTCTATGGAAATTTTTTAAGTAAAAATATAATATCAGCAGTCTTAATAGTATGGAGATTTATTACATATTATTTTGGTATTATTTTAGGAGCCTTAGCATTTAGCTTAGAAAAGAAGGTGAAATAATGAGGATAGGTTTATTTACTGATTCATATCCTCCATATATAAATGGAGTATCTACAAGTGTTGCTATGTTAAAAAAAGCACTTGAAAAACAAGGACATACTGTATATGTAGTAACAGTAAGTAGTCATGCTTTAAAGTATGAATATGATGAAAAAGAAAAGATACTTAAAATACCAGGTATTCCAGTAGGGATATATGATTATAGACTAAGTAGAATATATCCAATCTCTATGATTAATAAAATGAAGAATTGGAAATTAGATGTAATTCACTCACATACAGAATTTGGAATAGGTATTTTAGCAAGGATATTTGCTAAACAATTTAACTTACCACTAGTTCATACATATCATACTTTATATGAAGACTATACACATTATATAACTCATGGATACTTTGATAAATCAAGTAAAAAAATAGTTGAGTACTTAACAAAGTTCTATTGTGATAAAACAGCTCATGAACTTATAGTACCAACTAATAAGATATATAAATTATTTAAAGAAAAGTATGAATTTACTAAAAACATACATATAATTCCAACAGGAATAGAAGTAGAAAGATTCTTTGTTGAGAATGTTGATAAAAAAGATGTAGAGCTATTAAGAAAGAAACTAAATATCAAAAGAAAAGACTTTATTATTCTTTTTGTAGGAAGATTAGCTGAAGAAAAAAATGTTGAATTCTTAATAAAAGCAGAGAAAAAACTATTAGAACAAAATAACAATATAAGACTACTAATAGTTGGAGATGGACCTGATAAAGAGAAGTATGAAGAATTAGCTAAATCTCTAGATTTAGGGGATAGAGTAATTTTCAATGGAAAAGCAGCATGGGAAGAAATACCAGTTTATTATCATGTAGCAGATTTATTTGCTACAGCATCTACATCAGAAACTCAAGGATTAACAGTAATAGAAGCTATGGCATCAGGAACAACTCCACTATGTATTAGAGATGAATCTTTTGTTGGAACAGTGACAGATGAATTAAATGGAAGAATATTTGATACAGAAAAAGAGTATATTGAAGAAGTACTAGAGTTAGTAAATGATAATAACTTAAGAGCAAGATTTAATCAACAAGCTCGTATTCAAGCAGAACATTGTAGTTCAAAAGCATATGCAACAAGAGTGCTAGAAGTATATGAAAGAGCTATTAAAGATAAAGAAGCAGAATATAGATATGGAATTATCTCTAAAATAATAAAAAAAGTAAAAGGAGAATAATATGATAGTAGCATTAAATAATAAATGTAATTTAGGTAAAGAAGAATTTATTAAATATGTAGAAGAATTAAATAATATTAAAACAACTCATCAAATGATATTAGCTCCTACATTTATAAATATACCTAATGTAAAAACAACAACATTAGATTTAGCAGCTCAAAATGTTAGTAGTGACACAAATGGAGCACATACAGGAGAAGTATCAGCAGAACAACTAAAGTCATATAATGTTAAATACTGCATTGTTGGACATAGTGAAAGAAGAGATAAACAAAAAGAAACAAATGAGGAGATTAAGTTAAAAATAGAAAAATTATTTGATCAAGATATCATTCCAATTCTATGTTGTGGAGAAACTAAAGAAGAAAGATTAGACGGTAAAGAAAAAGAAATAATAGAAGAAGAGTTAAGTATAGCTCTTGATTCATTAGATGAAGAAAAGAAGAATAAAGTAATAATAGCTTATGAACCAATATGGTCTATAGGTACAGGACTAATACCAACTAATGAACAAATAGAAGAAATAAATAATTTTATTAAATCTAAATATAATAATAAAGTACTATATGGTGGAAGTGCTAATGATAGTAATATAGATGAGTTAAAGAAATGTAGTTCAATAGATGGGTATCTATTAGGTGGTTTAAGTCTAAAGCCATCAAACTTACAAGACTTCGTAAATAAGTTGTAAATCGACAAAAGAAGAGCTTTTACGCTCTTTTATTTTGTAGAAATATGTAATACAATTAATATGCTAAGTAGTTATATGATAGGAGACTAAATGAAAACAATAAATTTATTAGTTGTAGATGATGATAAAGACTTAGTAGTAACAATGAAAAAATATTTAGAAGAAAATACTAATATTAGAATTAAATATGAAGCAAGTAATGGGGAAGAAGCTAAAAGAATTATAGATTCTAGACAAGAAGAATATGATTTAATACTTCTAGAACCATTAATTCCAAAAATAGATGGTTTATCCTTATTAGAAACTATTAAAGATAAAAAGATTAATAAAAAAGTATTAATAATAAGTTCTTATAAAGATTTGGAAATAATGGAAAGAGCTAAAGAATTAAATGTTATAGGTTATATGATGAAACCATTTGATTTAAAAATCTTAGAAAAAAGAATTAATAATTACTTTGTAGATAGTGAAAAAGTAACAATAGAAAATGAAAAAGTATCATTGAAGAAGAGAATTACTAAGATTATTCATGAATTAGGTGTACCTTCTAATTTAAAGGGATATGATTACATAAGGGAAGGTATAATGCTTGTTTATTATGATCCAACATTATCAAGTAAAATCACTAAAGGCTTATATCCAATAATAGCTAATAAATTTACTTCTAATGAATCACGCGTAGAAAGATCTATGAGACATGCAATAGAGGTAAGTTGGAATAGAGGAAATTGGGATATGATGGAAGACATATTTGGATATAGTGTAAGTATAGATAAAGCTAAACCAACTAATTCTGAATTCATAGTAACAATAGCTGATATGTTAAGATTAGAATATAGTTAAAGGTGCAATTGCATCTTTTTTTGTTACTGAAAAAACACTTTTCTTGACATAAAAGACATTTAAATGTATACTTAATTTGTAAAATATGTGAGGAGGTAACAGTTTATGGAACGAAAGATATCACAGTTTCTTCGTAAATGGAAAAATGATTCAAGTGGGAAACCACTTATGCTTTATGGCAGCAAACAAGTAGGTAAAACATTTTCAGTATTATCATTTGGAGAAAAAGAATATAAGAATGTAGTTTATTTTAATACTGAAAATAATGTAGAGTTAGATGATTTATTTAGAAGAGAAAAAGCTATCGAAAAAATAATTGTTAACTTATCACTAATATCTGGAGAAACAATATTAAAAAATGACACATTAATAGTCTTAGATAATTTGGTGAACAATGATATAGTTAAAGGTATTAAACTATTTGGAAGTGATAAAAGTGAATATAATATTATAGCAATCACTTCAAGAAGAGAAAAACTTAGTGAATTTAAAGGTGAAGAACTACAGTTTAAAAATATGACTGAGATGGATTTTGAAGAATATTTATGGGCATTAGAAGAGAAAAATTTAGCTAATCTTATAAGAGAATGCTTCGAAAAAAGAAAAACTAATCCATTTCATAAAGTTGCTTTAGACTTTTTTCAAGATTATTTAATAACTGGTGGATTTCCAGAAGCAGTATCAGCAAAGATAGAAGGGAAAAGCTATTTTGAAATAGATGCAATAAAACAAAAAATACTAGATGTATATAAGAAAGAAATAGCTCTAAATACAAACTTAATTGATATACCTAGAGGAATAGAAGTATTAAACTCCATACCATTTCAATTAAAGAAAGCTAATAAAAAGTTTCAATATGGAGTTATAGGTGATGGAAGAAGAGCAAAAGAGTTTGAGACATCAATCAATTTCTTAGTTAATAATCAATTATTATACAGGAGTTACAAGATAAAAGATGTTAAGTCACCTTTAAGTAGCTGCAAAGAAGCAGACAGCTTTAAATTATATTTACCAGATGATGGATTATTATTTTCTATGCTTCACACAAATGAAAAAAGATTAATGACTGATGAAAATTTAAAAGAAACAATGTATGAAAATCATATAGCTAAAACATTAGTTGAAGCAGGTTACTTATTATATTATTATCAATCTGATGGTAAAGCAGAAGTAAACTTTGTAATTCAAAATAGAATGGGTAAAATAATACCTATAGAGATAATTACAAAAACAAATTCTAAAGCTAAATCATTATCTGTATTTATGAAGAAACATCAAGTAGAACAAGCATATAGAATCACAGATAATAACTTCCAAACTAAGAAAGAAGTAAGATATATACCTATATATTCAACATTCTGCTTAAACACTATAAAAATATAAAGCATAATACTATGCTTTTTTATTTGTTGTTATATTCGAAAAAATGTTCTATAATTTACATAGGAGGTATTTATGGAAAGAATAATATTTCATATTGATGTTAATAATGCATTTTTATCATGGACAGCAATATATTTATTAGAACATGGGTATAAAGTAGACATAAGAAAAATACCTTCAATAATTGGTGGAGATGAAAAAGAAAGAAGAGGAGTAGTTTTAGCAAAATCACCTATAGCTAAAAAGATGGGAATAGTAACAGGAGAACCTATATTTCAAGCTAGAAAGAAATGTCCAAATCTACAAGTATTTCCAGCTAATAGAGAGTGGTATCAAATTGAATCAAGAAAATTTAAAGATTATTTAAAGCAGTATTCACCAAATATAGAAGAATTTTCAATTGATGAATGTTTTGTTGATATGACAGGTACAAATTATCTTTATAAAGACTATGTAGCACTAGCACATAAAATAAAAGATGAAATAAAGAATACGTATGGATTTACTGTTAATGTTGGAATAGGAAATAACAAATTATGTGCAAAAATGGCATCTGATTTTGAAAAACCAGACAAAGTACACACTTTACTTAAAGATGAAATAGCATCGAAATTATGGCCACTTGATGTAAAGGAACTTTTTATGGTAGGAAAGAAAACTAGTGAAGAATTACATAGAATGAATATAAATACCATAGAGCAATTAGCACATACAGATTATAAAAAATTAGAAAAAATATTTAAAAAACAAGCTGAATATTTAAAAAATGCCAGTTGGGGAATTGATAACAGTGAAGTAAATGAAGAAAATTATCATAAAGATAATAGTATTAGCACTACTAGAACTCTAAAATATGATACAGACAATACTGATAAATTGAAAGAATGTCTTTTAGAGCAAACTGAAAGGGTAAGTAGAGAATTAAGAGAAAAGAAAAAATATGCAAGCACAGTAGCAGTAATATTCAAAGATAAAAATTTTAATTCTTATAGTGCTCAAGAAAAACTAGATAATCCAACAGATAACACAAAAGAAATATATAAAAAAGTTATTAATATATTTGATAAGAACTTTAAAAAAGAAGCTTTAAGGTTAATAGGGGTAAGATTATCAGATTTAAATGAAATAAAAAATGAGCAAATTTCTATATTTGATGCCGATATAGAAGAAAAAAAAGATATTGAAATAGAACATACAATAGATAGTATCAATAAGAAATTTGGATCAGAAGTAATAATATCAGCTTCGTTAAAACAAATAGCGAAAGATAAAAAAAAGAAGCAATAATAATTTTGCTTCTTTTTAAATTGTTAAAAATTATTGAAAAATAAAGAAAAAATTAAAAAAAGTACTTGCAAAAAAACAAGTATCTTGTTATAATTTAATACGTGTGACTGCTTAGATGTGCGAGGTTGTCGATACACCAGGTTAAGTTGATAGTTCTTTAAAAGAAATACACTTAATTTGGACTCGGGTTATTCGTGCGGAGCAAGTCTATACTAGATATAGGCGAAGGGAGGATTTTAAATGTCAACAGAAAAGATTCGCATTAGAATCAAAGGATATGATCACAGAATTTTAGATAATGCAGCAAAAAAGATTGTTGAAACAGTAAGAAGATCTGGTGGAGAAATCTCTGGTCCAGTACCACTTCCAACTGAAATTGAAAAATTCACAATTTTAAGAGCTGTTCATAAATATAAAGATTCTCGTGAACAATTCGAAATGCGTACACACAAAAGACTTATTGATATCAAAAATCCAAGCAAGGAAACTATTGATGCATTAGCTCACTTAGATTTACCAAGCGGTGTAGATATCGAAATTAAAACTAAATAATGGAGGAAAAAACAATGAAAGGAATCTTAGGTAAAAAAATCGGAATGACTCAAGTATTTACTAAAGAAGGTAAATTAATTCCGGTTACTGTTGTTGAAGTTGAGCCAAACGTTGTTACTCAAATCAAAACAGTTGAAAAAGATGGTTATGATGCTATTCAACTTGCTACAGATACAGTAAGAGAAAGTTTAAGCAACAAACCAGCTATGGGTCATACAAAGAAAGCAAATACTGAACCTAAGCGCTTCTTAAAAGAAATAAGAGGAGTTAACGTTAGTGAATACACTTTAGGTCAAACTATAGGTGTAGACGTTTTCAGCGAAGGGGAAATGGTTGATGTTACTGGAACATCTAAAGGTAAAGGTTTCCAAGGTGTAATCAAACGTCATAACCAAACTAGAGGTCCTATGGGACACGGTTCACAATACCATAGAGGTGTTGGATCACTAGGTACTATGTTACCAATGCACGTATTAAAAGGTAAAAAGATGCCTGGTCAAATGGGTAATGTTCAAAGAACAGTTCAAAATCTAGAAATCGTATCAATTGATACAGAAAATAGTGTAATTCTTATAAAGGGTAATGTCCCTGGTCCAAAGAAATCATTAGTTATGATTCGTACTGCAGTTAAGAAACCAAATGTTAAAAACGCAGCTGCTGATTTAGTAAGCTATGAAGAAGCTAAACCAGCAATTGAAGAAGTAACTGAAGCAACTGTAGAAAATACTGAAGAATAATCGTCACTATATATATAAGGAAAGAAAAAAGTATAAATATAAGTGATGAAAGGAGGAATCGTTAATGAAAAAAGTAGAACTTTTAAATCTTAAAGGTGAAAAAGTAAAGGACATAAATTTAAATGAAGAAATATTTGGAATTACCCCAAACAATAATGTTTTAAATGATGCAATTATTTTATCAATGGCTTCATTAAGACAAGGAACTCATAAAACAAAGAACCGTTCAGAAGTTTCTGGTGGTGGAAAGAAACCATGGAGACAAAAAGGAACAGGACGTGCTCGTCAAGGTTCAATTAGAGCAGTTCAATGGGTTGGTGGAGGAAGATATGGAACTCCAGTACCTAGAGACTATAGTAAAAAACAAAATAGAAAAGAAAGAAGAATAGCTTTAAGATCTGCATTAAGCGAAAAAGTTGCAGAAAAAGCATTAATAGTTATCGAAAGTTTAGCATTAGATACAGCTAAAACAAAAGATATGATAACACTTCTAGAAACATTAAAAGTAGCAGACAAGAAAGTATTATTAGTTGTAGATAAATTTGATGATAATACAATCTTAGCTTCAAGAAATATTAGAAATTTAGTTTTAATTTCTGCTGAAGAAATCAATGTATTAGATTTAGTTAGTACAGATGTAGTTGTTGCTACTGAAGAAGCAATTAAAAATATCGAGGAGGTGCTTAAATAATGAAAGACACTAAGTATTTAGAAATAGTAAAAGCACCAGTAATTACTGAAAAATCACAAATAGCTAAAAGCAATGGACAATATACTTTTAAAGTAGATCCAAAAGCAAATAAAACTGAAATTAAAGAAGCTATTGAAAAATTATTTAACGTTAAAGTTAAACAAATAAGAACAATTAATGTAAAAGTTAAGAAAAGAAGAGTTGGACGTTATACAGGATTAACTAATCGTTCAAAGAAAGCAATTGTTACTTTAGAAGAAGGACAAACAATTGATCTTGGTTAAGGGAGGAGAATAAATTATGGCAATCAGAAATTATAAACCTACTACACCAGGTCGTAGAAAAATGTCTACATTAATTAATGATGAAATTACTACAAGTACTCCAGAAAAATCTCTAGTAGTAACTATGAGAAAAAATGGTGGACGTAATAATCAAGGTAAGATAACAGTTCGTCATCAAGGTGGAGGAGCTAAAAGAAAATATCGTATCATTGATTTCAAAAGAAATAAATTAAACGTACCTGGATCAGTAGCTAGCATAGAATATGATCCAAATAGAACTGCAAATATAGCTTTAATAAGTTATGCAGATGGAGAAAAAAGATATATCATTGCTCCTAAAGGTTTAGTTGTTGGACAAACAATTGAAGCAGGAGAAAATGCTGATATAAAAGTTGGTAATGCATTACCAATTATGAATATTCCAGTTGGTACTATGATTCATAATATAGAACTTCGTCCAGGAAAAGGTGGAGAATTAGCAAGATCTGCTGGTTCATCTGCACAAATCTTAGGACGTGAAGGAAATTACGTTATGATTCGTTTATCAAGTGGTGAACAAAGAAAAGTTTTAGGAACTTGTATGGCAACAGTTGGAGAAGTTGGAAATGAAGACGCTTCACTTGTTAAAGTAGGAAAAGCAGGACGTAAACGTCACATGGGTATTAGACCTACTGTTCGTGGTTCTGTTATGAATCCTAATGACCATCCACATGGTGGTGGTGAAGGACGTGCTCCAGTAGGACGTAAAGCACCAATGACACCTTGGGGTAAACCAGCACTTGGATTAAAGACACGTAAGAAAAAACAATCTGACAAGTTCATAGTACGTCGCAGAAATAATAAATAATAGGAAAGGATGATTAATAAATGGCAAGAAGTTTAAAAAAAGGACCTTATGTATTTGATAGATTACTAAAAAAGGTTCAAGAATTAAATAAATCAGGAAAAAAAGAAGTCATTAAAACATGGTCACGCCGTTCCACTATTTTCCCAGACTTTATAGGACACACATTTGCTGTTCACAATGGGAAAGAATTTATTCCAGTTTATGTTACAGAAGATATGGTTGGACATAAATTAGGTGAATTTGCATTAACACGTAAATTTGGTGGACATGGTTCAGACAAAAAATAAAAAATAATGACTAGGAGGGTATTAAATGGAAGCAAAAGCAATTGCTAAAGGTCTTCGCGTATCACCTATCAGAACTCGTATTACAATCGATATGATTCGTGGTAAAAACGTTAGTGAAGCATTAAATATTTTAAATAACACTAACTCAAAATCAGCAAGACTAATTAAAAAAGTATTAGACTCAGCTATCGCTAACGCTGTAAATAATAATGGTGCAGATGCTGCAACATTATATGTTAAAGAAGCAAGAGTAGATGCAGGTCCAGTTATGAAACGTCATTTCTTTGATTCACGTTCTCATATTGGACATAGAGATCATAGAACTAGTCACATTAATATAGTAGTGGCTACAAAAAACTAATAAGGAGGTTACGTACATGGGACAAAAGGTAAATCCTAATGGACTTAGAATTGGAATCAATAAAGACTGGCAAGCTAAATGGTATGCTAACAATAAAGATTTTTCTAAGACTTTAGAACGTGATGTTAAAATCCGTAATTATATCGATGAAAAATTAAAAAATGCTAGTGTAGCTAAAGTTGAAATTGAAAGAAATGCTAAGAGATGTGAAGTTGTTATTCACTCTGCAAAACCAGGTGTTATTATTGGACACGGTGGAGAAGGCATTGAAGAATTAAAGAAAGAAATTTCAAAAATTGCTGGAGAAGAAATTCAAATTACAATCAGTGATATCAAAAAAGCTGATATGGATGCTCAATTAGTTGCTGAAAGTATTGCAAATCAAATTACAAATAGAGCATCATTCCGTATGGCTCAAAAACGTGCAATTAGAAATGCAATGAAATCAGGAGCTAAGGGAATTAAAACATCAGTATCTGGACGTTTAGGTGGAGCAGATATGGCTCGTAGCGAAGGATACACAGAAGGAACTATTCCTCTACATACATTAAGAGCTGATGTTGATTATGGTTTCGCAGAAGCTGATACAACATTTGGAAAAATTGGTGTAAAGGTATGGATCTATAAAGGAGAAATCCTAAACAAAAAGGCTAAAGGAGGTAATTAATTATGTTAATACCGTCAAGAACTAAATATCGTCGTGTTCATAGATTACCTTACGAAGGTCGCTCTCGTGGTAATAGAGAATTAACAAAAGGTGAATACGGTTTACAAGCAAAAGAAGGTGCTTGGATTACAGCTAATCAAATTGAAGCAGCTCGTATTGCTATGACTCGTTATATGAAACGTGGTGGAAACGTTTGGATAAACATTTTCCCACATATGCCTTTAACTAAAAAACCTATCGGTACAAGACAAGGTAAAGGTAAAGGTAATGTTGAAGGATGGGTAGCAGTAGTAAAAGAAGGAAAAATCATGTTTGAAATTTCTGGAGTAGATGAAGCTACAGCTCGTGAAGCATTAAGACTTGCTTCTCATAAACTACCAATCACAACAAAATTTGTAAAAAAAGAAAATGGTGGTGAAGTAAATGAAGGTTAAAGAAATAAGAGAATTAACAACAGAAGAAATTAATCAAAAATTATTTGAAGCTAAACAAGAATTATTTAACTTACGTTTCCAACAAGCAACAGGAAATTTAGAAAAACCTTCTAGAATAAGAGATTTAAGACACACCGTTGCAAGATATAAAACCGTTCTAAGAGAACGTGAGATTAGCGAGTAGGAGGGAATAAAACATGGAAAAAACACTTAGAAGAGAATTAGTTGGTACAGTTATCAACGCTACTAATGATAAGACAATAAATGTTTTAGTAGAAACTTATAAAGTCCATCCTAAATATCACAAGAGAGTTAAAAGCTCTAAAAAATATTGTGTACATGATGAAAAGAATATTGCAAAAGTTGGAGATGTAGTTCGTATAGTTGAAACTAGACCATTATCAAAGACTAAACATTTCTATTTAAAAGAAATAGTAAAAGAAGCAGTTATTATTTAACGCTTAGATGAGAAGGAGGAATAATTTATGTTACAACAAGAAAGTCGATTAAAAGTTGCTGACAACTCTGGAGCACGTGAACTATTAGTAATTCGTGTTATGGGAGGAAGTAAAGTAAAGACTGGTAACATTGGTGATGTAGTAGTTGGAACAGTTAAAAGTGCAATTCCTAACTCACCAGTACCAAAAGGTAAAGTTGTAAAAGCAGTTATCGTTCGTAGTCGTCAAGGCGTTCGTCGTGAAGATGGATCATACATTAAGTTCGATGACAATGCTTGTGTTATCATTCGTGATGACAAGAGTCCAGTAGGAACTCGTATTTTTGGACCAGTAGCAAGAGAACTTCGTGATAAAGATTACATGAAAATTGTTTCTTTAGCAAAAGAAGTACTATAAGAGGAGGATAATTTATGAACTTTAAAGTAGGAGATGAAGTTGTAGTTATCACTGGTTCTGATAAAGGTAAAAAAGGAAAAATAATTAAAACATTAAAAAATGAAAACAAAGTAATAGTTGAAGGAGTTCATGTAGTTAAGAAACATGAAAAAGCAACAGCTATGTCTCAAGCAGGAATTATTGAAGTTGAAGCTCCAATTTCTGCATCAAATGTTATGATAATTGATCCTAAAACTAAGAAAAGAACTAGAATAGGACATACAACAGATAAAAATAATAAAAAAATAAGAATAGCAAAAAAATCAAACGAGAAGCTTGATTAGTTGGAAGGAGGGTAAATATGAACCGCCTAAAAGAGAAATACTTAAATGAAGTTGTTCCAAGTTTACAAACAAAATACAATTATAAGTCAGTTATGGAAGTTCCAAAACTAGAAAAAATAGTAATTAATATCGGTGTTGGAGATGCTACACAAAACTCTAAATTAATAGATGCAGCAGTAGCAGATTTAACAAAAATATCTGGACAAAAACCAGTAGTTACAAGAGCTAAGAAGTCAATTGCAGGATTTAAAGTAAGAGAAGGACAAGCAATTGGATGTAAAGTTACATTAAGAGGAGAAAATATGTATAACTTTATGGATAAGTTAATATCTATTTCATTACCTCGTGTAAGAGATTTCCGTGGAGTTAGTTCTAAAGCATTTGATGGTAGAGGAAACTATACAATGGGAATTAAAGAACAATTAATCTTCTCAGAAATTGATTATGATGATGTTGTAAAAGTACGTGGTATGGATATCGTATTTGTAACAACAGCAAAAACTAATGAGGAATCATTCGACTTATTAAACGGACTTGGAATTCCTTTTAGAAAGTAAATGGAGGAAAATTATGGCAAAGAAAAGTATGATAGTAAAGGCTAATAGACCACAAAAATTCAAAGTACGTGAATATACTAGATGCTCACGTTGTGGTCGTCCACACGCAGTTATGAGTAAATTCGGAATCTGCCGTATTTGCTTCCGTGAATTAGCTTATAAAGGACAAATACCAGGTGTTAAGAAATCAAGCTGGTAATTTGGAAAGGAGGAAATAAATTATGGCAGTAGTAACAGATACAATTGCAGATATGTTAACAAGAATTCGTAATGCTAACAGTATGCGTTATGAAGAAGTAAAAGTTCCATCTTCAAACATCAAGAAAGAAATAGCTAGAATATTAAAAGAAGAAGGATTCATTAAAGATTACAAAATTGAAGAAGACAATGCTCAAGGAACAATTGTTTTAACTTTAAAATATACAAACAAAAAAGAAAGAGTTATCACTGGGCTAAAAAGAATTTCCAAACCAGGATTACGAGTATATGCTAAAAATGATGAAATTCCACAAGTATTAAATGGATTAGGAATAGCAATCATTTCTACATCAAAAGGTATTATGACAGATAAAGAAGCTCGTAAAGAAAATATAGGTGGAGAAGTTCTAGCTTATATTTGGTAATTTAAGAAATTTGAAACCCGTATAATGCGGTAAATTTAAAATTTAGATATAGGAGGTGTCAAAATGAGCCGTATTGGAAATCGTATAATTACAATTCCAGAAGGTGTTACTGTAGAAGTTAATGATAACGTAGTTACAGTAAAAGGACCTAAAGGTACATTAGAACAAC
Organism: uncultured Bacillota bacterium; assembly: GCA_946617625.1. Taxonomy (GTDB): domain Bacteria; phylum Bacillota_I; class Bacilli_A; order RF39; family UBA660; genus RUG14891. Next base: position 28,047 of record CAMOKF010000008.1, on the reverse strand, counting down.
CATTGTTAAAAGATATTACAATTAAAATTGAAGGTACAGAAGTTACTTTAGAGCGTAAAAATGAAAACGCTAAAGCAATGCACGGAACTATGAACTCTATTATCAACAATATGATTATCGGAGTTACAAAAGGTTACGAAAAAGGACTAGAAATAGTTGGTGTTGGATATCGTTTCAATGTTCAAGGTAGTAAATTAACTATTAATGCTGGTTATTCACATCCAGTAGTAATAAATGTACCACAAGGTTTAACAGTAGAATCAGTAAGTAATACAGAAATAACTGTTAAAGGAATCGATAAAGTATTAGTAGGAGAATTTGCTGCTAATATAAGAAAAGTAAGACAACCTGAACCATATAAAGGTAAAGGAATTCGTTACAAAGATGAACATATTCGTCGTAAAGAAGGAAAGAAAGCTGCTTAATTAAGTAGGAAGGAGAAATAAATATGATAAAGAAAGAATCTCGCAATAGTATGCGTGTAGTACGTCATGAAAGAATCCGTACAAATATTAACGGAACAAGTACTACTCCAAGATTATGTGTATTTAGATCAAACAAAGAAATTTATGCACAAATTATTGATGATGAAACAAAAACTACACTTTGTTCTGCTTCCTCATTAGACAAGGATTTAAAACTTGCTAATGGTGGTAATATTGAAGCAGCAAGTGCAGTTGGAAAAGCAATAGCACAAAAAGCAAAGAAAGCAAAAATAACAAAAGTAGTATTTGATAGAGGTGGATACCTTTATCACGGACGTGTAGAAGCTCTAGCTAACGCTGCACGTGAAAATGGATTAGAATTCTAATAGGAGGGTATTATGGCAGAAAGAAAATTTAAAGAAAACAATGATAAACTATTAGAAGAATTAGTAATTGATGTAAAAAGCGTTGTTAAAGTTAACAAAGGTGGACGTCAAAGAAGATATTCTGCTATAGTTGTTGTTGGTGACCGTAAAGGTAAAGTTGGATTAGGTATCGGAAAAGCAAATGAAGTACCTGATGCAATTAAAAAAGCAATTCAAGATGCTAATAAAAATATGATCACTATACCTCTAATCGATGGAAGAACAGTTGCACATGAAGCAATCGGACAAGCAGGAGCTGCAAGAGTTATTATTAAACCTGCTGCTGCTGGTACTGGAGTTATTGCTGGTGGATCAGTTCGTGCAGTATTAGAATTAGCTGGTGTTCGTGATGTTGTCTCTAAATCACTAGGAGCAAGAACAAAATTAAATATGGCTACAGCTGCAATGAATGCATTAAAGTCAATTAAGACTGCTGAACAAGTTGCAGAATTACGTGGCAAAACAGTAGAGGAGATATTAGGATAATGAAATTAAATGAATTACAAAGAAATATCGGTGCTACTCATGCTAAAAAGCGTGTAGGTCGTGGATCAGGTAGTGGTCTTGGTAAAACAAGTGGTCGCGGTCAAAAAGGACAAAAAGCACGTAGTGGTGGTAGTATCAACCCAGTATTTGAAGGTGGACAATTACCATTATATAGAAGAATTCCAAAAAGAGGATTCTCAAATCATATGTTTAAAACAAGATATGCTGTTATTAATTTAGATGCATTTAATGTATTTGAAAATAACACAGTAGTAACACCTGCATTATTAAAAGATGCTGGAATAATCAAAAACCAATTAGATGGCGTTAAAGTTTTAGGAAATGGAAAACTTGAAAAGAAATTAACTATTCAAGCAAATAAATTTTCAACAAGCGCTTTAGAAAAGATTAAAGAGGCTGGAAGTAAAGCTGAGGTGATCTAATATGTTTAAAAGCATGAAGCAATTATTTACTTCAAGTAATAAAGACTTACGCAAACGTATTTACTTTACTCTTGGAGCGCTAATGATCTTCATATTAGGTATCTCAATTAGAGTTCCTGGAACAGAAGATGTAACAAGCAGTTTAGGATTCCTAGACCTATTAAATACAATGGGTGGTGGAGCCTTAAAGAACTTCTCAATATTTGCATTAGGAGTTATGCCTTATATAACTGCATCAATTATCATGCAATTATTACAAATGGATATAATTCCATATTTCTCAGAATTAAGTAAACAAGGTGCAACAGGAAGGCAAAAAATAAACCAATATACAAGATATATGGGTATTGCCTTTGCATTTATTGAAGGATATGCCTTTGCATTTTCATTCTTAGGATCATCTTCTGATCCAATTAAATATCTTTATATAGCAACTGTATTAACAGCAGGTACATCATTCTTATTATGGTTAGGTGATCAAATCACTCAAAAAGGTTTAGGAAATGGTACTAGTTTAATTATTATGGCTGGTATAGTTGCAACATTACCTCAAATGTTTATTGATGCATTTAATGGATTAATATCATTTGATGGAACAACTCAAGTAATAACACTAGGTATAATCAAGTTTGTACTATTTATTATAATTTATATAGCAATTATTATTGGTATGGTATTTGTTCAAGAAAGTGAAAGAAGAATACCAATTCAATATGCAAATAAATCATCAAGTGCATTTGGAAGTGCAGCTCAAAGCTTCATGCCAATTAAACTAAATGCAGCTGGAGTTATTCCAGTAATCTTTGCATCAAGTTTAATATCAATTCCTGGAATTATTGCACAATTTGTAAAAAATGAAACTTATACATTAATAGTACAAAAATATTTAACATATACATCACCTGTAGGTTTTGTACTTTATGTTTTCTTCATTTTTATATTTGCATATTTCTATACATTTATTCAAATGAAACCAGAAGAGTTTGCAAAAAATCTACAAGAGAATGGTGGATATATCCCAGGTATTAGACCAGGGGATGAAACTAAAAATTATGTTTCAAAAGTATTAGCTAGATTAACAGTATTAGGAGCAGTATTCTTAGTAATAATAGCTGGATTACCAATATTATTTGCTAAGTTTACAAGCTTACCTACATCAGTATCAATTGGTGGTACAGGTATGTTAATTGCAGTTGGAGTTGCTCTAGAAACATATAAACAATTAGAAAGTAGTATTTTAACTAGAAGTTATAAAAGAGGATATAGTAGAAGGTAATTTATGAAGAATATAATGTTTATTGCACCACCTGCTGCTGGAAAAGGTACACAAGCCGAATTGGTAGTAAAAAAATATAAAGTTCCACATATCTCAACAGGAGATATCTTAAGAGAAATTTCTAAAGAAGATAGTGAACTAGGACAATATGTATTTGAAACATTAGCAAGTGGTAAATTAGTAAAAGATGAAATAACATATCAATTAATAGAAGAAAGATTAGCAAGAGATGATTGCAAAAACGGATATATAATTGATGGTTTTCCAAGAAACATAGAACAAGCAATTGAATATGATAAAATTCTAAAGAAATTAGGATATGATATTGGAAATGTAATCTTAATTAATATAGATGAAAAAACATTAGAAAAAAGAATAACTGGAAGAAGAATATGTGAGAATTGCAAGGCCATTTATAATATAAATGATCCTGCAAGTGCTCCAAAAGAAGAGGCTATATGTGATTCATGTGGAGGAAAGCTTTATCAAAGAAATGATGATAACTTGGAATCATTCCAAACACGTTATCAAATGTATAAAGAAAAAACAGAACCAATAATTGATCACTATAGACAAATGAATGTAATTACAGAAGTAGATGGAAATGATTCTATTGAAAATGTATTCAAAAAAATCGATGCAATTATTAGTGAATAGTTAAGGGGAAGAAAATAACGAGAATTGACTTTCTAATAGCTAATAATTATAAAAAGTATCTTAAACCATAATTAAAGAAGGTCAACAAGAACTCCAACCAGAAGCCTTCTTTTAGGGGATACGATAATTCCCTACAGCTCTGATAATCAGTGAGTATCACTGTAGGAGGAAAAAACAATTACACTGAAATCTTATATTAAAATTTAAATTGAAGTATAAGGAGGTAAAACTTATGGCTAAAGAGGATACAATAGAAATTGAAGGTAAAGTTCTTGAAATTATCCCAGGTGGAAAATTTAAAGTTCAACTAGAAAATGGACACATTGTGGAAGCTCACGTTTCTGGTAAAATACGAATGAACTATATACGTATTTTAGCAGGAGATACCGTAATGATAGAACTTTCACCTTATGACCTAACACGTGGGCGAATAACATATAGAAAATAGTAAAACCTATCGTTTATAATAGGAGGGAAAAAAAATGAAAGTAAAAGCATCAGTTAAACCAATTTGTGAAAAATGCAAAGTAGTTAAACGTAAAGGAAAAGTAAGAATTATTTGTGAAAATCCAAAGCACAAACAAGTTCAAGGTTAATTAATTATAGGAGGTATACTTAATGGCACGTATTAAAGGTGTAGATATTCCAAATGATAAACATATTTGTATTTCATTAACTTACATTTATGGTATTGGAAGAAATCTAGCAAAAACAATTTTAAATAACGCTGGTATTGATCCAACAACAAAAACTGGAGATTTATCACAAGACGATTTAGTAAAAATTCGTGACGAAATTAATAAGCATTTAACTGAAGGTGACTTACGTCGTGAAGTTAATATGAATATTAAGACTAAAATGGAAATAAATTCATATCAAGGAAGTCGTCATAAAAAAGGATTACCTGTAAGAGGACAAAGAACTAATCGTAATGCTCGTACTCGTAAGGGTAAAGGTAAGACAGTAGCAAATAAGAAGAAAGTTTAGTTAATAATTAGTTAAAAAAGGAGGTAAGACTTATGGCATATAAGACTAGAAAGAAAAAAGTTAAAAAGAATGTACCTGAAGGTATAGCTCATGTTCATTCTACATTTAATAATACAATCACAACTATTACTGATACAGAAGGTAATGTAGTAAGTTGGGCATCATCTGGAGCAATCGGATTTAAAGGAAGTAAAAAATCAACACCATTTGCTGCAGGTATGGCTGCAGAAGCAGCAGGAAAAGTTGCATTTGATATGGGTATGAGAAAAGTTGAAGTTCGCGTTAAAGGATTAGGACCAGGACGTGAAACAGCAATTCGTTCATTACAAACTGCAGGATTAGAAGTTACAGCTATCACAGATGTTACACCAATCCCACATAATGGATGTCGTCCACCTAAACGTCCACGTGGATAGTTTAGTTTATAAAAGGATAAAACAATAGTGGAAAAAAATAAAGGGAGGTTAGTTCCATGTTACAATTTGAAAAACCAATTTATAAAATAACTGATTCTATAGAAAGTAATTTTTATGGAAGATTCGAATTAGAACCATTAGAAAGAGGTTTCGGTACTACAATCGGTAATGCATTAAGAAGAGTAATGTTATCTTCATTACCAGGTAGTGCAATTAGCAGTATTAAAATCGATGGAATACTTCATGAATTTCAAACAATCGACGGAATTTATGAAGATGTAACTACTATTATTTTAAATTTAAAAGGTGTAGTATTTAAAAATCATTCAAATGAATCAAAAACTGTACGTATCAATACTAACAAAGAAGGAGAAGTAACTGCAGGAGATATCGAATGCGATCCAGATATCGAAGTTATCAATAAAGACAAAGTTATTTGTACTTTATCAAAAGGTGCTTCACTTAATATGGAAATGACTGTTACAAATGGTCGTGGATATGTAAGAAGCGAAGATAACAAGAGAATACATGAAATTAATAAAAAAGGTGTTATCGCAATAGATTCTATTTATTCTCCAATCGAAAGAGTTTCATACGAAGTAGGAAACGCTCGTGTTGGTCAAGATGAAAGTTATGATAAATTAATTTTAGATGTATGGACAAACGGTTCAATTAAACCAGAAGAAGCAATTGCATTAGCTTCAAGAATATTAATAGAACACTTCAATATACTAACTGATTTATCAGCAATTGCAAATGTTAGTGGAATGATGATGGAAAAAGTAGAAGATCCAAAAGTTAAAGCTTTAGAAACATCAATTGAAGATTTAGATTTCTCAGTAAGAGCATACAATTGCTTAAAGAGAGCTGGAATTCACACATTACAAGATCTTGTTAACAAGAGTGAACCAGAAATGATGAAAATCCGTAATTTAGGTAAAAAATCTCTAAAAGAAGTATTAGACAAAATTAGAGAAATGGGCCTTGTATTACGTGACGAAGACTAAGATAAGGAGGAATAACGCATGGCATATAGAAAATTAGGAAGAGATAATAAACATAGAAGAAGTATGCTTGCGACATTAACTAAACAAGTAGTAATGAACGAAAGTATCAACACTACTGAAACTAGAGCTAAAGAAGTACGTAAGTTTGTTGACAAAATGATTACTTACGGAAAAAAAGGTGACTTAGTTGCTCGTCGTAAAGCATTAGCATTCTTACATAACGATACTGAAGTTGTTGATAAAATATTTAATGACTTAGCAAAACGTTATGAAAACAGAAACGGTGGATATACTCAAATTTTAAAATTATCTGAACGTCGTGGAGATGATGCTTTAATGGTAGTATTAAAATTAGTAGAAGAAGCTAAATAGTAAAGAAGTAGTCTGTAAGGCTACTTTTTTTATTTTACAATAACTATATATTTGATATAATAAATATAGAGGTGGTCTTATGAAAGCGCTAATTACGGGAGCATCTTCAGGAATTGGACTTGATATAGCTAAATATCTAGCAACTAAAAAATATGAACTAATATTGGTAGCTAGAAACAAAGAAAAATTAGAAAAGATTCAAGAATCTCTTCCAACCAAAGTAACAATCATAGTAGCTGATTTAGCTAATGAGCAAAAAACTAAAGAACTATATGCTTTAATTAAGAAAGAAAATATAGATATACTAGTTAATAATGCAGGATTTGGATTATATGGAGACTTCACAGAGACAGATCTAAATAGAGAATTAGAAATGATTGATACTAATATTAAAGCTGTCCACATGTTAACTAAATTTGTACTAAAAGATATGGAAAAGAAAAACTCAGGGTATATATTAAATGTAGCTTCATCAGCAGCATTTATACCTGGACCATTGATGAGTACTTATTATGCTACTAAAGCTTATGTATTAAGACTTTCACAAGCATTATATTACGAACAAAAAAAGAAAAAGACAGGAGTACATATCTCAGTACTATGCCCTGGACCAGTAGATACAAACTTTAATAATGTAGCTAATTGTAGATTTACAGTTAAAGCATTATCAAGTAGTTATGTTGCAAAATATGCAATTGATCAAATGTTTAAAGGAAAAATGACAATTATTCCAGGTAAGCTAATGAAAATTATTAAATTCTTAGAAAGATTCGGATCAGATAAACTAATTTTAAAATTTGCATATGGTGCACAAAAGGGGAAAGCTAATAAATAAAAGTTGGCTTTTTTTTGTAGTTATATTATAATAATCATTGTATTGGAGGTGGGTTACGGTGAATATAATAGAGATTAATAAATTAAATTATCTTAATGTATTTAGTGACTTTTCAACTTCTTTTGAAAAAAATAAACTCACAACAATATCAGGACCTAATAATTGTGGAAAAACCACATTATTAAAGATTTTATCAAAAAAGATAAATAGTAATTCAGATATAATAATAAATTATAACAATATAAATGATTATAAAATTAATGAATATTATAAATTAGTAAAATCAGTCATTCCACTAGAAGAAGAGTTTATAAACTATACTGTAGAAGAAGAATTACAATATACAGTTGATAGACTATTTCTTAACAAAGAAGAAAAAAATAGTAGAATAAAAAGTATCATAAAGAACTTATATCTAAATGGAATTAGAAAAAAAGAGATAAAAGATTTAAATGATAAAGAGTTTATTTTATTACAACTAGCAGATTCCATAATAACCACTCCAAAAATTCTTCTAATAGATGACTTATCTCCATATTTGGATTCTGAAGAAATAAAAAAAATAATTATATTTTTAAAAAGCATTATATCTAAGTATGATATGACAATAATAATTAATTCACTAAGATTAGAAGATATTATTGAAACAGATAAAATAATAATAATTAATAATAGTGAAGTTATATTAGAAGGAAATCCGATTGATATATTACAAAAAGATAATATATTAAATAAAGCAGGCATAAAAGTGCCATTCATGATAGATTTATCAGTAAAATTAAAAGATTATAACCTAATAGATGAAGTAGAACTAGATATGAATAGGATGACTAATAAACTGTGGAATTAGTTTTTTTAGATTATAGATTAAAAGGGGAAAATATAAATCTAGTTATACATCATAATACAATTACAGGTTTGATAAATGATAGTGAAAATACCTTTTTTGACCTTATAAGCTTAAAAAAAATGGGAAGAGGACAAATAATAATAGATAATGAAAAAACAACAAAAGATGATATTATTATTAACCAAAAGAGAATATCACAGATAAAAGATAACATAAAATTTCCTAGTTATTTAAATACAATAGAAGAACTAATGAATAATAGTTTTAGAATAAATAATATAAATGTAAAAAATCCAATAAAAAAAATGAAAGATTCTTTAAAAATAGTAGGAATAGATGAAAGCTATTTAAATCATAATTTGAATACTTTATCTAATTCTGAAAGAAAACTAGTAACTATTGCTATTGGATTACTATCTAATCCAGATACAATAGTATTAGAAGAACCATTTAAATATTTGGATATAAAGCAAGAAAGAAGATTGTTTTTAATATTACAAAAATTAGTAGAACAATATGATAAAACAATAATAATAAAAACAGAAGATTCAGAAACAATATATAAATATACTAAAGAGGTTATTGCAATCAAAAATAATAATATATTGGTTCATGGATCAACTGATGAAGTTTATCAAAGAGTAGACTTCTTAAAAAGAAATGGAATTAATATTCCAGATATTGTTTATTTTACATATCTAGCAAAAAAAGATAAGAACGTAAAAATAGATTATCATAAAGATATTAGAGATATTATTAAAGATATATATAAACATGTATAAAAGGAAGTGATAATATGCGTTATTTATTAAAAATTTCTTATGATGGAAGTAATTATAGTGGATTTCAAACACAAAAAGGATTACATACTATTCAAGAAGAAATAGAAAGAGCAGTATCAAAAGTTAATAATAAGGATACACATATAGTTGCTACAGGAAGAACAGATAAAGGAGTACATGCATATTCTCAATACGCACATGTTGATATAGATGTAGATATCAATGAATACAAACTTAAAAGAGCATTAAATAGTAATTTACCAGATGATATTCATATCATTAGTACAAAAATTGTACCAGATAATTTCCACGCAAGATATAATGTAAAAAGTAAAGAATATAGATATTATATTAATTTAGGAGAATATAATCCAATAGATAGAAATTATGTATTTCAATATAATTACAAATTAAATGTAGAAAGAATGAGTGAAGCAATTAAATATTTTGTGGGTAAACATGATTTTAGAGCTTTTGTAACAGAGAATAAAGAAAAAGAAAACTGTATAAGAACAATTACAAAAGCAAGTATTATGGTTGATAATAACATAGTAGAAATAAAGTTTATAGGAGATGGATTCCTAAGATATCAAGTAAGAAACATGGTAGGATATTTAATTAAAGTTGGAGAAGAAAAAGTTTCACCTGAAACAGTAATAGAAGTATTAGAAAGTAAAGATAGAACAAAGTCAGGGAAAACTGCTCCACCAGAGGGTTTATATTTATATAATGTAGAATATAAGGAGGAATAATATGTTAGCAGAAACAACGACAATAAGTTCAACATTGTCAATATTAGATGCCTATGGAGCAAATGATGATGTATTAACATCAGTTGCTTCAACATTAACAACATCATTAACAATGTATCCAAAATATAGTACTCATAGAATATATTATGTAGGGGATAACTATATTCAATCACTATCCAATCAAGAATTAGTATATGCAGAAAAAGAACTAAATGAAAAGCTTGATTCGATAGAAAAAGAACAAGTAAAAGTTAAACAATTAAAAATATAAAAAGCAATTATCAAATTGCTTTTTTTGTTGAAATATGGTATAATAAAGCACATCTATTCGGATAAGGGGGTTATTCGATTGGAAAATAATTATAATAAAAAAATAAAAATGTGTGAGAAACTAGGAGCAAAACAATTTCAAAAATTCTTCTTCTTCATAGAAGATAAAAAATGGGCTTTGCTGAGTAAAAGTAAAAAGTATATATATTTTGGAGATAAGATAATAGGCAGAAAAAAGAATAAATTATTAAAAAAAGTAAAAACAGCACAAGAAAAAGAGGATATTATCTCAATCGCAACTATACAGAAAGCATTACTTAGAAAAGAAAAGAACAATAATGAAAATATAAATTATCATATAGATCCTAAAAGACCATCAGAATTCTTTGCTTATCTTAATTGGAATAAGATGGTACATAAAGAAGGATTAAAAACTAATGCCATATTAATTCCATTATTCATAAGTGGAATCATAGCTTGTAATAATTTAGTTAATCCAGGGAGTTTATCAACTTTATTAAATGGATTATTTAGTATAGGATTAGTAATAGAAGGATTAAGTACATTTATTAATTTAGAGTGTATAAATGTACAAAATTATAATACTTATAGATTAAAAAAAATAGAAAAAAGATTAGAAGAAAAAGAACAGAAAATTGAGGCAGAAGAGATAAAAAAATATGGTAAAGCCTATGAAAAAATAGAAGAAACTATGGATAATAAAAAAGATTTACCTAATATAGATGAAATAATAAATAATATTAACGATAAAGAAGTATTAATGAGATTAAAAGAAAGAATAAAAGAAGAACAAAAAGCAAGAGAAAATAGAAGCAAAAATAAAGTTAAAATTAAAGGAGGAAAATAGAATGCATTTAAGTGGAGCTTCATTAAGTTATGGAACATTAGCAGCAGGAGCTGCTTATGTAGGAGGACAATTATATATTAACAGAAAAAGAAAAGGAGAGACTAATAAAGAAATATTATCAAGATATGGTCTTTCAACATCAGTATCAACAGCAATAACTGCTGGAGGTATGTTAGCTTATAAGGTACAAAATCCTACTTATTTAAAAGCATCTGCATACATAGAGTCTTTAAATGATGAGCAATTAGCATCATTAGAAAGCATGTTAGATAATAAGATTAATAATATTGAAAATACAAATGAGAAACAATTAGTAAAAAAACTTTAAAATTGTTGATAAAACAAAGAAAAAGTATTGATTTTTATACTAATATTTAGTATAATTTAAATCGGTACATTCGACATCCCCACATAAATTAGACCCTGGGAAAGTCTGATTTAATAGGATTAAGGAGAAATAAAATATGAATAGTTATATGCAAAAGAAAGAAACTGTAGAACGCAAATGGTATGTTATCGATGCTGAAGGAAAATCTTTAGGTCGTGTTGCAACATTAGCTGCTACATACTTACGTGGAAAAAACAAACCAACTTACACACCACATATTGATTGTGGAGATAACATTATTATCATTAATGCACAAAAAGTTAACTTAACTGGAAATAAATTAGATGATAAAATGTATTATAATCACTCTCAATACACAGGTGGATTAAGAGAAAGAACTGCAAGAACAATGAGAGAAGATTATCCAGTTGAAATGATGGAAAGAGCTATTAATGGAATGCTTCCACATAACAGATTAGGAAGACAAATGGCTAAAAAATTATTTGTTTATGCAGGTAGTGAACATAAGCATCAAGCACAAAAACCAGAAGTGCTTGAAGTAAAGTAGGAGGGTTTAACGTATGGCAAAAGAAGCAAAAAAATATACTGGAACTGGACATAGAAAAACTAGTGTAGCTAGAGTTACATTAACTCCAGGAAAAGGAAAAATTACTGTTAATGGTCGTGATGTTGACCAATATTTTACTGATAAACTTCTAGTTTTAGATTTATGTCAACCATTAGATGCTACAAACACTAGAGAATTATTCGATGTTGATGTAAAAGTTAATGGTGGAGGATTAAGTGGACAAGCTGGTGCTACTAGATTAGGAATTACAAGAGCTTTATTAGTATATGATGCTAATACTCCAGCTGATTCTGAAAATAGCTATAGAAAAGTTCTAAAAGCAGCAGGATTTATTACTAGAGATTCTCGTAAGAAAGAACGTAAGAAACCAGGATTAAAGAAAGCACGTCGTGCACCACAATTCTCAAAGAGATAATTTATACAGTTTCAAAAGTCCGATATATTCGGACTTTTTTTGTTTATTAAATTAATGCTATAATGATTATAAAGTTGGAGTTAATATGAATATAATTATTAGAAAAGCAAATATCGAAGATGCAAAGGAAATTGTAGAAGTAAAAATGTCTAGTTGGCTAACTTCATATAAAGGATTAATACCAGATGAAGTATTGAAAAATAGACAAGATACAATGAAAGAAAGAATAATAAAAACTGAAAAGCAAATTAAAGAATATAATAATATTTATGTTGCAGTAGATAACGATAAAGTTATAGGTACCATGTCATATGGAAAATCTAGAAATGAAAAGTATGAAAATATTGGAGAATTAAACTTTATTTATCTTTTAGATGAATATAAAGGATTAGGCATAGGTAAAAGATTATTTTTTACAGGTATAAAAGAGATAATAGACATGGGATTTAATAGTTTCATATTAAATGTATTAAAAGGTAATAAAACAATAGGATTTTATGAAAAATACAAAGGTAAAAAAATAGATCAAAAAGAAGAATACTTTGGAGAGCAAAAACTAACTGAATATGTTATGCTTTTCGAAGATATAAATAAAATATATGAAGAAAATAAATAGAAATATATTATAAGGAGTGATAAAGTGATAAAACTAGAACAATATAGAGATTTATGGCTAAAAGAAAAAATGGATGAAGTAATAGGATTTTATCCTAGAGAGTTCTATCCACTAGATAATTTTTCATCATTTAAAGTTGAATGGAATGGATACTTATATGCATCATTAGAAGAAGCATATCAGACAGCTAGTTTTATAGGAAGTGATGAAGAAATTGTTGAACAAATTAAACACTCTCATTCTGCAGATGAAGCTCAAAGAATAGCCTATGCTAACAGAGATAAAAGAAGACCTGATTGGGATTCAATAAAAGTAAATGTTATGGAAGAATTACTAAGACTAAAAATAGAACAAAACCCTTATGTAAAAAAGAAATTACTACAAACAGGAGACTATTATATTGTAGAAGACTCTCCAAAAGATGCTTTTTGGGGATGGGGACCTAATAGAGATGGAGAAAACCAATTAGGTAAACTATGGATGAAATTAAGAGAAGAATTAAAAAAGCAAGAGGACTAATATGAAAAATATATTCATAAAATACAAAAATCAAATTTTGATAATATTATTAGGAATATTACTAGGAATAATATCAAAATGGTTAGATAATCTATCTATAGATGATAGTATCTGGTGGCAATATATAATCGGAGTTTTAGATTTAAGAAACATATTATCTGAAATGCCAATATGGATATTGATAGCATTAATTATTTCCATCTATAGTAAGAAGCCAATTAGCTCAAGCATAAATGTATTTATATTCTTTCTTAGTATGACTATTAGTTATCATTTATATAGTATATTTATATGTGGATTTAACCCGTTTAGATATATGCTAATATGGTATGGAATTACAATTATATCCCCAGTACTAGCATATATATGTTGGTATTCTAAAAAAGATAATAATCTATCAATCATAATAAAAAGTATTATTATATCAACAATGCTTATATTTTGTTTTAGTATAGGACCATGGTATTTCTATCTAAATGGTATTATAAATTTATTGATATTTATTACTACAATAATAGTTTTATATACAAATCCAAAGAATATGGCATATAGTATTATTATAGGTATAGTACTATCTTATTTAGTAAAAAGCATATTATAAAATAGAGAGTAATCTCTTTTTTTATGGAGGAATATGTTAAGTATAGATTATATAAAAAACTTAGTAATAGTATCTATTGTATTAAGCACCATAACCTGTTCATTTATTCAAAAAACTAAAATTCTATTTAAAACAAATAAATTTCTTATTATTTATTCACTAATAGTAAATATTATTTTTAGTTTTATATTTTGTTATTCATTTACAAATATTCAATTTCCAACATCCCTTTGGACAGGATTATTTTCTTTTATAGGAGCAGATACTATATACAAATCATTAGAAGGTAGATTATCTACTCATAAAGAATTAAGAAAAAAGAAGAATCATAATGAATGATTCTTTTATTTAACAATAAAATTATTGTAAAAAAATAAAAATAAAGATATAATTACTATATAGAATAGGATAATATCGGGGTGAACTACTTATGATAGTTAGATTGATTAAGAAAAGTAAAATTTATAATTTTAATTTACCTAATGTTATTGATGGTAACTATTGGATTACCGATACTGACTATCTAGGTAATACCCGAAACCTAATAAACGTTGAAGAATCAAATGGAAAATGGAAAATTAAAAGTGACTTTGAAACTAAAATAATGGCTGGATCTAAAGAAATAGATTCAGCATATTTAAGTGACTATAGTATGTTCTTTTTAAAAATAAATACAGATAATGAATATGTTATACTATATTGTTCACCTAATAATGATAAACAAACAGTAACGCTAACAACAGCTGAATCTGGAGAATATATAATAGGTAACGATGCAAGAGCAAGTATAGGTTATCTAAATCCATTAGTATCAACACAACACGCTAAATTAACTAATAATAATGGAGTATGGACTATAACAGATTTAAGTAGTAAATACGGTACATATGTAAATAATAATGTAATTACAACAAAAAAACTTGAATATGGAGATATTATCTTCATTATGGGATTAAGAATTATAGTAATGCATAATTCACTTACAATAAATATGATTGGTAACTATGTTACATATGATCAAAATGCTTTCAAAAGATCTATGCCTATAGTACAAAGACAAACACAACAAGATAATCCTGATGAAGAAGGAGTAGAGTTCTTTAAAGAGGATGATTACTTCTATAGAGCTCCTAGATTTAAAACAAAAATAGAAGACGTAGATATTACTATAGATCCTCCTCCAGGAAAAGAAGCAGAAGATAATACACCAGCTATTCTATCAGTTGGTCCTATGCTAACTATGGGAATGGTATCAGGAACAACAGCTTTTCAAACACTAAATAATGTATTAAATGGTACAGCAGATCTTAATCAGTCATATCCTAGTTTAATTATGTCTGGTGGAATGCTAGCATCTATGTTACTATGGCCAGTAATAAGTAAAAAATATACCAATGCTCAAAAGAAAAAGAAAGAAGCATTAAGACAAAGTAAATATACTGAGTATATAGAGGAAAAAAGATCTAAGATTCAGTCTGAAATGAAAATTCAAAGACAAATATTAATAGATAACTATTTACCTCTTTCAGATACGAAAGATATCCTATATCAAAAGAAAAGAAACTTATGGGAAAGAGAATTAGATCAAGATGACTTCCTAGATTTAAGATTAGGAATTGGATCAACTAACCTAAGTGGAAAGATAGGCTTTCCACAATCACATTTCTCATTAGAAACAGATAACTTATTAGAAGAAGTGTATAAATTAGGATCAGAATCTACAATGTTAGAAAATGTACCTATATCTTTATCATTTTTAAAAAATAGAGTTTCGGCAATAATTGGTTCTGCTACTATAAAATATCAATTTCTAGATGGATTATTACTACAAATGCTTGTATACCATAGTTATGAAGATCTAAAAATAGTAATTTTAACAGATGAGAAAAATGAAGCAAGTTGGAAATATATGAAGATTGCACCTCATTGTTGGAATAATGAAAAAAATATGAGATATTTTGCTACTAATCTAGATGAAGCAAAAGAACTATCACTTGCATTAGAACAAGAAATACAAGCAAGACAAAATAAAGATAATAATGGAAAAATTGAAAAAAATACACTAGATTATCATCACTATAAGCCATACTACATGATTATTACAGATAATTACAAAATGTATCGTGAACTAGAGTTGATAAAAGATGTAGAAAAGATGGACATTAATTATGGATTTAGTTTAATGGTAATAAGTCCAAGATTAATAAATATACCTAATGAATGTAAAACATTCGTAAGTATTGGTGATAAAAAATCAGGAATATTTGAAAATGAATTAGTATCAAATAAACAAAAAGAATTTGTAGCGGATTATGATGAAACACTTAATATGTATGAGTGTTCTAAAATATTAGCTAATATTCCAATAGATATAGCTAAAGAAAATCAAAAATTACCAAAGAGTTTATCATTCCTAGAAATGTATAATGTTGGTATGATAGAGCAATTAAATATTCAAAACAGATGGAAAACTAATGATCCTACAAAATCATTACAAGCTCCAGTAGGACTAGATAGACAACAAGAATTATTTAAATTAGATTTACATGAAAAATTCCATGGACCACATGGATTAGTTGCAGGTATGACTGGTTCAGGTAAATCAGAATTTATTATTACATATATTGTATCTATGGCTATAAACTATCATCCATACGAAGTGTCATTTGTACTTATTGACTACAAAGGTGGAGGTTTAGCAGGAGTATTCCAAAATAAAGAAACAGGAATGAAATTACCTCATTTAGCAGGAACAATTACAAACTTAGATACAGTAGAAATGAATAGATCTTTAGCTTCTATTCAATCAGAACTTAGAAAACGTCAAAGAATATTTAATGAAGCAAGAGATAAATTAAATGAAAGTACAATAGATATTTATAAATATCAAAGTCTATATAGAAAAGGATTAGTTAGTCAACCAGTATCTCATTTATTTATTATTTCAGATGAGTTTGCTGAGTTAAAAGCTCAGAGACCAGAATTTATGGATCAATTAATATCAACTGCTCGTATAGGACGTTCATTAGGAGTTCACTTAATCCTAGCAACACAAAAACCTAGTGGAGTAGTTAATGATCAAATATGGTCAAATACAAAATTTAGAGTATGTTTAAAAGTTCAAGACAAATCTGATTCTATGGATATGATTAAAGTACCGGATGCAGCATCTCTTAAAAATCCAGGTAGATTCTATCTACAAGTAGGATATAATGAATTATTTGCTATGGGACAAGCTGCATGGGCAGGAGCTCAATACTATCCAACAGATAAAAGAAAGAAAAAAGTTAATCAAGCAATTGACTTTATAGATAATGTAGGAAATGTAGTTAAGTCACTAGATACACAAAAGAATGACATTGTAGTTGAATCTAAGGGTGAAGAAATTACAAACTTAGTAAAATATATAGTAAATGTAGCTAAAGAATTAAATATTCATATTGATCAATTATGGTTAGATAGAATACCTGATGTTATCTATGTTGATGACTTAAAGAAAAAATATCATTTCCAAGCTAAGAAAAATGATATTAATCCAATAATTGGAGAGTATGATGATCCAGATAATCAAAGACAAGAAATATTAACTCTTCCATTATCGCAAGAAGGAAATACAATTATTTATGGTTCCGCAGGTAGTGGAAAAGAATTAATGTTAAATAGTATTATTTATTCATCAATAACATCACACGATTCTTCAGAAGTAAACTTCTATATTATAGATTGTGGAGCTGAAACTCTAACAGTATTTAAGAATGCTCCACATGTAGGTGAAGTATTATTATCACCTGATGCAGAAAAGATTGAAAACTTATTTAAAATGGTTATAGAAACTATTGAAGTTAGAAAGAAAATATTTGTTGATTACAATGGATCTTTTGACTTCTACATAAATCATGGTGGAAGACAATTACCACTTATAACAGTTGTAATAAATAATGCAGAAGCATTCTTTGAAAACTATCCAGATTATGAAGATGTAATTACTCAATTAACAAGAGATTGTTTAAAATATGGTGTTATCTTCATCTTAACAACAAATGGACCAAATACATTAAGATATAAAGTTAGACAAAACTTTAGTCAAAATGTAGTATTACAATTTAATGATCCATCTGATTATGTATCAGTTATCCCTGGAGTTAGAAAGAAAGAACCATCTAAGATATTCGGTAGAGGTATGATTCTATTAGATAATATCTATGAATTACAGACTGCATATCCATATCAAGAAGATTTAATGAGTGAATATATAAAAGTTATTTGTAAAAAGTTAAAAGATATTTGTGGATTCCAAGCAAAGAAGATTCCAGTTTTACCAGAAACAGTATCTTTAGATACAGTAGAAGAAGTACTTGGAAAAACATCTACTATACCAGTTGGTATAGAAAAAGAATCTCTTCTTGTATCTAAGATTAATCTTGACGATAATATTATGTTTAATATTACAGGAGATGATATTACATCAGATCCAGACTTCTTAGATGGAGTTATTAAAGCATTAGCTAGAGTACCTCAATCTAGTACATTCGTATTAGATACTATATCAGCACTAGAAGGATATGATTACTCTGGAGAAACTAATGTGATGTATCAAGATGGTGATGTAGCAGAGACATTAGAAGCAATGGCTCAAACAGTAAATGCTAACTTAGAAGCAGGAAGTGTAAATCCAATAACTTGTATGTTTATAGGACCATTATCGTTCATGAATAAATCACCAGTAGAGTTAAAAAATCAATTTAATTCTATTGTAGAAGTAGCTAAACAAGTACCTAATATTAAATTTATTATTGTAGAAACAATTAACAATATTAAAACAATTGCTTTTGAAAACTGGTATAAATCAAATACAGATTTATCTGAAGGAGTATGGATTGGAAATGGTATAGGTAACCAATTCACACTTAAAGTAACAACAGCAGCAAGAGTACTAAGAGCAGAAGTAGAACCTGGATTTGGATATAATATTCATAAAGGTAAAGCTACATTAATTAAATTATTATCAGGAAAGTAGGTAGTTAATATGAAAAATAAAATATTAATAGAATTAGAAATTCCATTAATTGAAAAAAAGTATGATCTATTTATACCTGTAAATAAAAAAGTAGGTACTATAAAAAGCTTAATAGAAGCTGAATTAATAGAATTAACAGAAGGATCTTATCAAGCAACAGAAACTACTAACATGTATAGTAAAGAAACTGGAATTATATATGAAGTAGATAAAACAGTAAGAGATACAGATTTAAAAAATGGATCAAGAGTAATTCTTATGTAGGAGGTTCAAGTGTCAGATTATAATAAATATGTTTTAGCAATAAATAAAATATTCGAAGTAATAGGTAAAATAAAACCTAATTATACAGATAAAGATAATTTAGGATATATTACTAATATTGAAGAATATAAAGAAATAGTAGTTAAAGCAGCAGATAGTTTTTCTAATAATTCAGAAGGTAATATTACAGAACAACCTAATATGCAAAAGTTAAGTAATTTGGAGGAATAATATGATAGAGAATTTAAGTTATGATGATTTATTAAGCTATTCTAAAGAATTAAAAGCTAGTGCAGATGTAATAAGAGAATTAATAGAAAATAAGGATTATCCAGATCTAGAAAACTTTGTAGGTGATGTAAATAATTACTCTAGATATTTAGAAAACACTGTAAAACTATATAAGAGTGCTGATGAAGCATTAGAAGATTTAAAAAAACAAAATAGAGTTTCCTAATTAGGAAACTCTTTTATATATTTATTTAATTTACATAAAGGAAAATAATATTTAAGTATATTTGGATAATCAATACTATCACTAGCTAATTCATTAGATCCATAAATACTTAGTCCTAAAAAATTACCGAATCCAAAAGTAATAATTCTAATATATTTTTTATACAATATTATATTAAAATTTAAAGATTTTAATGCTAACAATCTTTTTAATTCTTCTCCTGAAAATATCTTATTATCAATTTTTAATTTAACTATTTGATTATTAGAATCTACTTCATCTATAACAATAGACGAATTATATTTAATATTATGATTTAATAATTTAGAAAGATCTAAATAATTATAATCAATTATTTCTTTATTATATTTACATGATAAATCCCATAAACTACTAACTTGTGATAAGTATGGATATTTTGGATTAGTAAAAGTATATCCATTATTACAAATATGTATAAAAGGTAAGATAAATTTATTTCTATATGTTAAAAACATACATTCAGTCTCATTAATAATATTAAGTAGTTTATTATATATATATTCATATTTATTAATCCATATAGATTTATAATTAGTAATATCAAAATAATTAATAAAAAGATTATTATCTATATATTTATTCTCATTCATTTCTTTATATGCATATGTTCTGTAAAGAATAGAAATACACTTTAGGGTTTCATCATGTATATAATCATTATAAAAACTAGCTAATATACTTAGTAAATAATTTTCTAAAGTAATCTCGATATATGAGTTATCATCTATTTTTAAGTTAATTAAGTACTTTTTATTACTATAACTAATATTATTTTTAATATTTCTATTAACTTTATTAATATTAACAGTTTTAACAACAATACCATCTATAATTAGGTATACTTTATTACCTTTAAAATTAATATTATTATTAATAATAAAATTCTTAGTTCTCCTATTTAAATCTTCAGTTGGACTATTAGCTAATTCTTTAGAAAATTCATTTTTAATATCTAAGTATAAGTATAGAATATCTTCAGTACCGTTATTTCTTATTTCATATTTATAAAACATATTATCACCTATATTTATCTTGATAATAATATGAAGAAATATACAAAAAAAGAATTAAAATTCAAAATATTTTAATTCTTTATTTAAATTACAATCTAAACCAGTAACATAACTTTTATTATTAAATATTTGCTTTAAGTCTATATCTTTATCATGTAAGTAGTCATATGATGCACATATAATAGTTTTAGCTTCTCTTAAAGCTTTCATGTATAAATCTAAAAATGATTCATTACTTGTCATATCATAAGTAGTAGGATTTCTCCATAAACTATGGTCACTATTTAAGTAGTTATGTCTATCTTCTAATGGATAATGATAACTAATTGCTTCAAATCTAAAACAGTTTTTAGGAGCAAAAGTATCAATAAGTTTATAGAAAAATTTTTTAATTCCAAATCTATCTCTTCTAAATAATTTCAAATAATTTTTCATTTGTCTACATGACTTATAGTAAATATAACTCATATTCTTAACTTTAAATGTTTTATAAAAAGTTGAATCTATTAAATAATCTAGGTTTATAGAAAATTCAGATGTATCAAAACAATATTTATTTAATTTAAACTTATAAGGATTAATGCTTTCTCTTCTTTTAATCATATCATTATCAATAAAAGTTTCCATAAATGTATGAACATTGTTGTATTTATAAGTACTAGGTATTTTTTTATTAAATATACCAGTTTTATAAATAATATATGGATGCAAAGTTGAATCTAAACAATAATGACATATAAATCCTGATAGGAATGAAAAGCATTCTACATCATCTGTTAATTTTTTTTCCTTCATAGTTTTTAACATATTTATAAAAAAGTCTTGAGTCTTATTTGAATGAAAATAACCATCTAATTTACGTATCTTTTTACCAGGCAATATACTAAATAGATTATAAAACATAATAGGATCAAAACCCTGTGCAAACATTTTAAATTTACTTGTTTTAATAATATCTTTTATAGTATCAGGAAGTATATCATATACATCCATACTAAAATAAGAGTGAGTAATTGTAGCTGGCATAATAATTCCCCCTTACCAACATATTTATTATTATAACATTAATCTTCACGAAATTTTCATACTTTTTAACAATATCTATGATATAATCAATAATAGGTGAGATTATGATAGAGAAACAATTTAAAAATTTAGATGAGCAGCTAGAAATCTTTAGATATAAAGGTTTAATAATCAATGATGAAAAGTATACTAAGCAAGTATTACTAAGAGAAAATTATT
Organism: uncultured Bacillota bacterium; assembly: GCA_946617625.1. Lineage (GTDB taxonomy): Bacteria > Bacillota_I > Bacilli_A > RF39 > UBA660 > RUG14891. The sequence goes on along the minus strand of CAMOKF010000008.1, from coordinate 6,090 downwards.
TCTTTATCAATGGTTATAGACATCTTTTCCTAAAATCAAATACTGATAGAACTTTTGTAAAAGGAGCAACATTTGAAGAGTTATATAGCTTATTCTTATTTGATAGATCATTTAGAAATGTATTATTCAAATATCTATTAGTAATAGAAAATAACTTAAAATCAATTGTTTCTTATCAATTATCTAAGAAGTATGGTTATCGTGAAAGTGACTATCTAAGACCTAAAAACTTCACACCTGCACCTGAAAAGCAAAGACAAATTAATGATTTACTTAAAAAGATGAAAAGACAAATTAGAATTAATGGATCACAACATAGTGCTACTCAACACTATGCATCAAATTATGGATATATTCCATTATGGATATTAGTTAAAGTATTATCTTTTGGGATAGTAAGTGAAATGTTCTCTGTTTTAAAGAGTGAAGACAAAAAAGAAATAGCTAAAGCATATAATATAGAAGTAGAATCTTTAGAAACATATTTACCAATGTTAGCAAACTATAGAAATTTATGTGCTCATGAAGATATTTTATATGAGAATAGAACACAAAAGTTTATAAATGATACAGTTTATCATCAGTTATTAAAAATACCAAAAGAAGATGGCGAATATACTAAAGGTAAAAATGATTTATTTGCTTTAATAATTATAATGAAACAGATGCTAACAGACGAAGATTTTAAAAATATGACAATTGAATTAGATAATATAATACAAACATTAAATTATAATCTTAATTCTATAAAAATAGATGTTGTATTTGAAAGAATGGGATTTCCATTAAACTGGAAAGAATTAGCAAAAATTGAAAGGAGTGTAGATTCAGAAGATGAGTAAGAAAGAAGTTATTGAAGAGGAAGTAAAAGAAGCAGAAGTTGTAGAAGATAAAGTTTCCACAGAAACTGTGGAAGAAGAAAAGAAAGAAGAAAAGAAAGAAGAAAAATCCACAGAAAAAGTGGAAAAAGATTCTAATGAGGAAAAAGAATCCACAGAAACTGTGGAAGAAGAGAAGAAAGAATCTAATAATGAAGAAAAAGATTATTTATTAGAAGAGTATTATAGAAAAAAATACGAAGATAAAAATAAAGGTATTTCAAGCATAAAATTATTCTTCGTAACTGTAGTTTCATTCTTAATAGGTGGAATAGTAATGATTGGTTTACTAAAGTTTACTCCTATCTTAGGAGAAATTATAGGTACATCAGGAGGTACAATAGTAACTAAGAATGAAACACAAGTATATGAAAAAGGCTCAATAGCAGCATCAGTAGAAAAAGTATATGATGCAGTTGTTCTAATTCAATGTTATAAAAATGATCAATTAGCAAGTTCTGGTACAGGATTTGTATATAAGACAGATGATAACTATGGATATATTTTAACTAATGCTCACGTTGTAAAAGAAATGGAAAAAGTAACAGTAATGTTTACTAATGATGAAGAAGCAGATGTTGAAGTACTAGGAAGTGATTCATATTTAGATTTAGCTGTATTAAAAGTAAAAAGAAAATACGTATCAATGGTAGCTAATATAGGATCAAGTGAAAAAGTAAATATTGGAGACTCAGTATTTACAGTAGGATCTCCTATGGGATATGACTATAGAGGAAGTGTTACATCTGGAGTACTATCTGGAAAAGATAGAATGGTAACAGTAAGTGTATCATCTTCATCAGAAGACTGGGTAATGAGAGTATTACAAATAGATGCCTCTATTAATCCAGGAAATAGTGGAGGACCATTATTAAATGTAAATGGAGAAGTTATAGGTATTTGTTCAATGAAATTAGTAGATTCAGAAATTGAAGGTATGGGATTTGCTATTCCAATTGAATATGCTATGAATCATGTAGAACAACTAGAAAAAGGACAAGAAATAGAATGGCCAGTACTAGGAGTTAGTATGGCAAATCTAACAGATACATTTACATTATATAGAAATAACATAAGAATATCAGATGATATAACTTCTGGAGTTGTAGTAGTAGAAGCAACAGGAGCAGCTAAAGATGGTGGTATAGAAAAAGGTGATGTAATTACTGCAATAAACGGAAAGAAAACTAAAAATATTGCTTATCTAAGATATGAATTATATCAACATTCAGCAGGAGAAGAAGTAGAGATCACAGTAAATAGAAATGGTAAAGATAAGACATTAAAAGTAACATTAGGAAAAAGTTCATAATTGAACTTTTTTTCTTTATAAATAAATGCTATAATATGGAGGTCTAGGAGGATTATATGAAAGTATTAGTAACAGGTTCATCTAATGGAATAGGGAAAGCAATAGCTGAAAAATTTCTTAAAGAAAACCATCAAGTAATAGGTATAGATATAGATAAATCAAGTATTAATAATGACAACTATAAACATATACAAGAATCTATACTAAGTGAAAACTTACCTGATATTAACGATATTGATATTTTAATTAATAATGCTGGAGTACAGAACTCTATAGATGATATAGATATAAATCTAAAAGGAACTATAAATATAACTGAGAAATATGGATTAAATAGAAGTATTAAGTCAATTATATTTATAGCATCAGCTAGTGCTACAACAGGAGCAGAGTTTCCAAGATATGTAGCTAGTAAAGGTGGATTAGTTTCATATATGAAGTATGTTGCACAAGAAGTAGCTAAATATAATGCAACAGCTAATTCTATATCACCAGGTGGAGTTATTACAGACTTAAATAAACATATATTAGAAGATAAAAAGTTATATGAAGCAGTATTAAATGAAACATTACTAAATCGTTGGGCAGAGCCTGAAGAAATAGCCGAATTAACTTACTATTTAGCTATTACAAATAAAAGTATTACTGGACAAGATATCCTAATAGATAATGGTGAATTCTTAAAATCTAATTTTATATGGTAAGAATTAGTAGTTATCATCACCTACTATAAAAAAATGAAGGAGTGAAAGAAATGAATATTATACTAGGTATAATAAGTATAATACTAACTTTCGGAACAGTTGTATTATTGGAAAAAATATATAAAAAAGAAGGACTATTAATTTGGGTAAGTATAGCTACAATACTAGCCAATATCATAGTATGTAAAACAATTAATATATTTGGAATAACATCATCTTTAGGTAATATAATGTTTGCATCAAACTTTTTAGCAACAGATATATTAACAGAAAAGTATGGGTCTGATTATGCTAAAAAATCTATAAACTGTGCATTAGTAGCAACAATAATATTTATAGTAACTACACAAATAAGTTTACTATTTATACCAGATGAAACAGATATAGCACAAGAGTCTATGAAGACTTTATTTAGTTTAAATCTAAGAACAAGTTTAGCAAGTCTAACATTATTTTATTTAAGTAATAAATTTGATATTTACCTATATGAAAAATTAAAAAACAAATATCCAAATAAACTATGGTTAAGAAATAATACAGCCACAATAATATCAAACTGTTTAGAAAATTATTTATTTGCATTATTAGCATTTATAGGAATATTTAATATACCAACAATTATTTCTATAGCAACAACAGGTTCAATTATAGAAATAGTAATAGCTATATTAGATACACCTTATATTTATATATCTAAATTATTAAAGTAGTTTAACTACTTTTTTTATTTGTGCTATACTTATAATAGAGGGTGGTTATATGTATACACTAAATCATATTAGACAAGTATATATAGGTAAAAATAAATTAACTAATTATTTAGTTATTGAAGATAGTAATAATACAATAGTATTAAATATCAATAAAGGAATAGAAGAAAATAATTTAAATATTTCTTTAAGTAATATAGTATATATTTATGATCAGGGAACAGAGTATCAAGAAAAAGTAGAATTAAATACAATTGATAAAGTATTAATGTATTTAGGTGCTGAAATAACTAATAAGAATACAAAAAAGACTATATCATCACCATTTTTAGTATGTATAGAAGATATAAATAAGAAAAGAATATATATAGATTTATCTACTAATACTACTTTTACAAGAAAGGATAGTTATAGATTAAAGACATATACAAATACTCAAACTAGAAAACTATTTATAAGAAATAAAAAACTATTTTTAGGTACTAATAAAATACATATAAAAATATGTAGAAAGTTAGAGTATATATTAGATCTAGATGAAGAAAATATAACATAAACAAAGTATTATACTTTGTTTTTTTATTATTAGAAAAAGAATAAATAATATGATATAATATGTGAACATGTGAGGGATTATTATGGGAACTATCGATATAATAGGGAAATATGATTTAACTGATAATTGTTTTAAAAATAATAAGAGTGAATCTAGTAATTCATTAGCTATAGCTAGTTATAATGACATAACTAAAGAAGATAGTAAAAAGTATGATTATATTATTTATTCAAATGGATCTAGAGTATCAGATTTTTCTAAAGATAATAAAACAATAGATGATTCTAAAGGTCATGTAGATAAAATAATAGATTATTTTAGTAAATGTAATCATAATATAAAATTAAGATGTATTATGTTAGATAATGATGCTCCACTAAAAGAAGATGGAAAGATGATAGCTAAATATATAGAATATATTGCTAGTTTAGATGATTGTAGATCAGTAAATATTATAGGTTGCTCTAAAAGTGGAGTAGTACACTTTGATATGATAAAAAACATAAATGAAGAGTTCTATAAAAAAATTAATTTATATAATGCAGCTTGCCCATATAAAGGTACCTCTATAGCATCTCCTAAATTTGTTAAAGAACAAGTAAAAGATTATATTAAAACACTAGTACCATTTAAATCTATGACAGAAGATATTACTAAAAAAATTATGAACTTTTATAAAAAAATATCTAGTAATTCACATATGGATTATGACATATCATATAAAAATAGTTTAGGAGTAGAATATCAAAATAGATATGATTCTACATTATTAGAAAATATTTTTTCAGATGATAATTTAGACTCAGTAAGTAAATTAAATAGTTTTCATAACTTTACTACTAAGATAGAAAAAGGTACATTAAAAAGAGCTTTACTTACTAATAATATAATTGGAGTAGGTATGTGTTTTCTAAATAAAAGAATAATGCATAATGACTCTGATGGATTTGTTAAATACGATAGTGAAATAGAAGTTAATAAATATTTAGATGTAGAAAATATTCATATAGCAGGAGCACATCATGACTTCTTAAGTGATGATAAGTATAATAAAGTACTACTAACAGAAGTAGATAAAAATATAACAGAAGATAAAGAAAAAGCAAAGAAACTAATATATGTATAAAGCATTATTAGTTTTTTTCTTAAATTAACACTATAAAGAACTGTAAAGAACAAATAATATTATCATTATATTAAAGAAATAAAAAAATATTTGATATAATAAAAATAGGTGATAATATGAAAGATAATATTAATAAAAAGTGTCCAAATTGTGGAGCACCACTTACAACAGAAATATGTCCATATTGTAAAAATGTTACTGGTCTAGATTCATCAACTGCAGATATGGAGTATCCTGTTATAGAATGTAAAGAAGCTAATATTTCTTTTTGGAATTTTTGGTTTCCAATGATATTTGCAGTTTCATTTGGTTTTTTTGGCTTTATTTTTCCTTTGTTTTTTATATTAGCTGGTACAGAAACTGCTATAATAGTAGCACTAGTATGTAGTATTTTTGCAATTATAGGATTAGTAGCATTTATATTAGCTATTAAACAAGCTATTAGATATTATTTAGTAAAGGTAAAAGGTAAAGAAATAGAAGCAACAGTATATGGATATATGAATGATAATGTACTTTTAAATGATGAACCAGCTCAAATTGTAAAGCTTTTAGTATCAACAAAAGAAGGACCAAGATTTATATTATATCAGCTAGGAGATATTAAACATCCATATAAAATAAATAGTAAAATTAAACTATCAGTATATAAGAAAATATTCTTAGTAAAAAAAGATAATAATGAGTATTTTAATTAATTAAGTAAAAAAGCTACTATAGATTATAGTAGTTTTTATTTAACAAAAAACTAATTATATTCATATCTTATAATAGGTGATTATATGAATAATTTAGTAGGTGTAA
>CAMOKF010000007.1 GCA_946617625.1 uncultured Bacillota bacterium | reverse complement strand
TCTGAAGAAGATACAGAAACTGAAGTAATTGAAGATGAAGAAGATACTGATTCTGAAGAAGATACAGAAACTGAAGTAATTGAAGATGAAGAAGATACTGATTCTGAAGATTTACAAGAAGAAGAAAAATCTAAAGATAAAGTTAAGGAGGAATTGTAATGAAACTTTATAAAAGTCAAAATGAATATGACACTGAAGCTTATACTAATGGTAATGCTGCATTAGTAGTTGGAGCTCCAGTAAAATTATCTAGTGGAAAATTAGTGGCTGATGCTGCTGCTCCTACACATATTGCATTAGAAGCAGCTGCTGCTAACGAAGCTAATATTTTAGTTCATCCAATTAGAAAAGATGAACAATATAGTGCAATATTAAGTGCTGCTGGTACTTCATTAAATGTTGGAGATGCTGTAACACTTACTGCTGCTGGTAAAGCTACTGCTACTAAAACTGATGGTATATTTAGAATTGAAGAATTCTTAAGTGATACTAAAGCTGCAGGAACAGTAGTTGTTGGTAAATTCATATAATATAAGGAGGAGAAATATAATTTATGAATACAGGTTTATTATTTACTGTATCAGGAGATTTAGCGAATAGTATATTTTTCAAAGATTTATATGCTCCATTAAAGAGTGTTATTGTTGAAAAATATAATGAATTTGCTCAAACTGATACATTTAAAGATATTTTTAAAGAAGTAAGTTCTGATAGTTTTGCAGAATCTTACACTAGTATGAGTGAACTAATCGGTGGATTTGAACAAATTCCAGAAGGTGGAGTACCTAAGATTAGTGAAAGAATTGAAGGTTATAAGAAATTTGTAGAAAACTTCAATTATGCAAATAGCTTCCATGTAACAAGAAATGCTATTGAAGATAATAAAATTTCAGGAGCAATCAATGGTTTAGCATTAATGATGAGAAATTATTGGTTATCTAGAAATAATGAAGGTGGAGCTTTCTTAGTAAATGCTGTTAATGGAACTAGTACTTACAAAGGAAAAGCTATGGACATCACAAGTGCTGATGGTTTAAATTTATTCCATACTGCACATACATCTAAAGTTGAAGGAGTTGCTACTCAATCTAATAAATATGCTGGAATTGCTACTGAAATTGCAGATGGTGTTTATTTTAGTTCAGATGCTTTAGCTAAAGCTGAAACAGTAATGCAAAATATTTTAGATGATAATGGAGAAATTGCTGGTATTACTCCAGATACAATTATTATTCCTAATGATGCTACTCTTAAAAAACAAGTATTTGGTGTTCTTGGAGCTACTCAAGTTCCTGAAACTAATGGTAATGCTTTCAACTTCTTAGTTGGTAGATATAATGTAGTAGTATCACAACACTTAAATAAATTAATTGGTACAGATAAACCATTTATCTTATTAGATAGTAATTATAATAGTGTTGTTGATGGATTAATCTATCAAAATAGAGAAAGTTTAAGAGTTAGAGCTTACACTGATGAAAAAACAGAAAATGTTGTATTCGCTGGAGCTGACCGTCACTGCTATTCAGCAATTGATTGGAGAGAAGTTGCAGTATTCAATGTAACTGGTGGAAGTGCTTTAGAATAATTGATAAATCAAAAGATACATTAAATTGTATCTTTTTTATTGCATATAATATTAAAAAGGAGATATAAATTATGAATAAAGATATAACCTGGGGAGATATATTAATATCTACGTGTAGAAAAATGTTTTTAAATAAGGATGCTATATTAGTATCAGATTTACCAGATTTAGTAGATGATAGAAATTATGCTACTTATTTGAATATGGCTCCAGACGTAATGAACGAGCTAATAGTTATATTAAATAACAGAGTATTGATAAATATAAAAAGACTAGTTATTGATATGAAAGATGCTCGTTATGCAGATTATATAAATAGTAATGATTCTAATTATTATATATTTGATATAAAATCTTATTTAACTTCATTATTAGAAGAAGGAGAACAATTAGATTATTTATATACTGAAGTTATACAACATACTGATGTAAGAAAAGATAATCTATTATTTGATGAGCAAGATGGAGTATTATATATTGATAAAAGATTTTTCAATGATTCAGATTCTAATTTGATTTTTAAATATCGAGTAATTCCATATATTTATACTAATACTACTCCGTATGATACTATAATAAATCTACCATATAATATTTGTTCTATAGTACCTTTATATTTAGCATCTGAGTTATATAAAGATGATGATATTTCTTTATCTACTCAATATAGAAACCAATTTGAGACAGAATTAGATTATATATCTTCTCAAATGGTTGATAGTTTAGGTACTGAACATTCTAGAGATGTAGGTGGTTATTATGGCTGTTAGTTTTAAAGTACCAGAATCTCCAGCTACATTTTTAAATTCTTTAACTGAATTTTTAGGAGTTGATTATAATAATCCATTGGATTTAGATGTACGCCATAGTCCTAAAATGATTAATATGATTTTAGAAAATGGTTATATGCACAAAAGAAATGGAGTAAAGATAAAAAAACATATTGATAATAAACCTATATATGGTATATGGCAGTATGATGTACCAAGCGATGAAGATTTTAATGAAATATTAATAGTGCATTGTGGAGATAAATTATACGAAGTATCAACTGATTTTACAGTACAAACACAAGTAATGAGTGGTTTAGCAGAACAAGACTCATACGGAATGTTTATGGATGATAAATTAATAATTCTTGATGGTAGAAGAGCTATAATATATGGTAAATATAATGGAGTTTATGGACCTCAATATATGGACCAAGTAGCTTATATTCCTACTACAACAGAAGCTTTAAATCCAGACGGTACTAGTGGTACATTAATTGAATCTGCTAATATGATGACTCCATATAGAATTAATACATTTATTAGTGACGGAACGAGTACTGTTTATCATACTGATTCTAAAACTATAGGTACTGGTATAGGTGATACTAAAGTATGGAAATTAAATGCTACTACTGGAGAATGGGATTTAATGGATTCAGGCGCTTATACTGTAGCTAGTAATAATACTATTACTTTTTATGAACCTATTGAAGCTACTCCAATAACAGGAGCTCCTAATGTAAAAATATTATTTAAATCTACTACTGAAGATTTAGCTAATAGAATAAATAAATGTAGATTTTGTGCTCCATTTGGTTATAGAGGAAATAATCAATCTATGTTTTATTCTGGAAATCCTGATGTTCCTAATTGCGATTGGCATTCTGATATAGGACTTGGAATAATTGTTGACCCAACTTATGTACCTGATGATACTTTCACTGTAATAGGTTCTCAACCTATAATTGGTTATTTGAGACTTTCTAATGGTACTTTAGCTATATTAAAAAAATTAAGTGATTCAGATTGTAGCATTTATTATAGAACATCTAATACTTATAATAATTATTATGTCTATCCATTAATTAAAGGAACTAAAAATGTAGGATGTTTATCTAATTATACATGCGTAAATATAAGAAATGCTGATTTATTTTTAAGTGAGCAAGGAGTATGTGCAGCCGTAACTGATGATGCAGATTCTGCTTTAGAAAGATACGCTGATAATAAATCGTATTATATAAATAAAAAGTTATTAACTGAGAGCGATCTGGATAATGCTAGAGCGATAGGAATAAACGACTATTATTATTTATTTATTAATAATAAAGTATACGTAGGAGATAGCGCTAAGTTAACTCAAACTGCTAATAATACTATTTATCAATATCAATGGTATTTGTTTGATAATATACCTGTGAGAAATGTAATGAGATGGAATAATGACATTGTTATGGGAGATAATAATGGTAATATAAAAATGTTTGGTACTGATTATGTAGATGAATTAGATGTAGGAGTTACACAAAACGTAGCATGCTATTTTGAAACTATACCTTTAGATTTTTCAAATCCTATCATAGCTAAAACTACAAGAAACTTTTTATTAAATTATATAGCTGAAGAAAATACTAAATTTGATTTTGGTTATAGAACTATCGATGAAGAAGAAGTAGTATCTGAAACTATTTATAAATTAGTTGATGGTAATATGCCTAATGATAATACTGAAGAAATAAATTATCCGTATGGAACTCAATTAAATTTTGATACTACTAAAGTACCTAGTACAAGTAGTTCTTATGGTATTAGTGGTTATTATTATGGAACACAAACTGCTACCGCTAAAAATTTTATAGGTTTTTATAAACCTGAAGATGGAAATATTATGTTAGGTATATTTAATATAGATGTGACTGATAGTGAAAATCCTATAATTACTCCAATTAAAATATTTTATGATACAGAATATAGATATACTAAATTTATCATAAAAAAATTATTACATGGAAAATTATTAGATATAAATACTGACACTGGTATTCCTTCTCTTAATTTAATAAGTTTAAATTTTAATGATATTACTTTAGGAGACCCAATATTAAATAAAATACCGCAAACATTGAGAGTAAAAGAAAAAGCTAGAAAAATAATGTTTTTAAAATTATATATTAAATCTACTGAATTAGCATGTGAATTTGACAGAATGTATATAGAATATAGAAAAGCTGGAAAATATAGAGGTGAGTAATTATGAATCAACCTAATTATTTGAATTGGCCACAATTTGATGATGAAGTAGCTAATAAAGCGTATGTAGATTCTAAATTACAAGATATAGATACTGGAGAGATTAAAAGAGAGTTGAGAACTTTATCTAGTACTGTAGCACTACAATCTACTAGTATAAATAACTTAACTCTTAATAAATTAGACAATTCGGTATTTAATAACTTTATAGAAAATCAATATAATCCTTTAGCTGCTAATGTAGATTCAAAAATAGAATCATTTTATCAAAATACCGATCCTTCTACTTCGTGGAGTACTTTATTAGAAAAGAGTACTCATAAAGGAGATATATGGTATGATACTGCTTCACAACGAACTTATGTTTATTATGAAGATACAAGTACTAGTCCTACAAGTTATTACTGGCAATGGCAAAATGTTCCTACATCTTTAATTGATACAGTTGATGGCAAAGGTACTATATTTGTTGGTACAGATATTCCGAGTAATCCTACTGAAGGAGATTTATGGTTTAAGAGTGTTGAAGAGGGAATATATACTTATGTAAATAATGAATGGTTAGAATATAATAAATATACAGATGATACGGCCGCAAATGAAGCTATTACACAAGCTAATGACTTAGCTGACGATTTAGAACTATTAGAATCTGATTTACACAATAATTATGTTACTACTCAGACTTTTAATAATGAAACAGGTACATTAAGTACTAAAGTAGGAGTTATAGAAAGAGATTATGTAAAAACTACTACTTTAGATCTAAAGTCAGATGAATTTCAAATAGCTATAGAAAATGCTCAAACTGCTGCTGATAATGCTCAAGGAGATGTTAATACTATAAATACTACTTTACATAACTACTTTACTTTTGCTGATAATGGTTTAACTATAGCTGTAGGAAATAGTGGTATCAAATTAAAATTAGATAATGATAGTATAGATTTTATGAATGGAGATAAAATGATAGCTACTTGGAAAATAACTAATGGAGATATAGCTTCTTCTACTCTTAATTTAGGACAATATCAATTTACTACTAGAGGTTCAGGTAGCAATATGTCTTTAGACTTTAAACATATATAAGAGGTGATTATATGGAAAAAATGAAATTAGATATTCAAAAGTTTGCTTCTAATGGTTGTACTGTAACAGTAAAAAGTATTACTCAAGATATAGTAAATAATAAATCTACTATTACTATACATGGTAAATTAACTACTAGAGGTTCTTCATATAACTATGGTGGAGCATATATGCAACCAACAATTAGTAATCAACCTATAGTAGGAAGTCAAACAGCATCGCAAACTTTATCTAAGAAAAAATATAGTATAGGTCCAAACGGTACTAAAGAAGATGATTGGACTTTTGAAGTATATCATAATAGTGATGGTTCTTGTCCTACATTAACTATTAAAATAAAGTGGTATATATCTGATAGCACTAATGGCACTGCTACTTTAAGTGGAGGTTATAAACCTGATACTATTCCTAGAGCAAGTTCAGTAAGTGCTAATAATGGAGCATTAAATCAATCTTTGACTATTAATATTGATAGAAAAAATGATGCATTTACTCATACTTTAAAATATGTGTGTGGTGATACTGAAGGTTGGATTAAAGATATTAATAATAAAGTAGGAACTAGTGCTACATGGATTCCGCCATTATCTTTGGCTAATCAGAATCAATCTGGAGATTCAGTTTCATGTAGAATATATTGTCAAACATATAATGGTTCTACAGCAATAGGAAGTGCAACTTATAAAGATATTACTTTATCTATTCCAACTATGAATCCTATAGCATCATTAGATTCAGCAACTGATAGTAATTCTTATAAAAATACTTACGGAGTATTTATACAAAATAAATCTAAAATACATACTGTTTTATCTGGAACTCCTCAATATACTACTATAAATACATATAGTTGGCAAATTAGAAAAAATAATTCAAGCGGTACTCTTTTAGCTAGTGGTTCTACTTCTAGTATCGACTATACTCCTACAGAAGGTGGAACACTATATATATCTGGTACAGTTAAAGATAAAAGAGGTAATTCTGGTTCTACATCTACTACTATTTCTGTTGCTCCATATTTTGCTCCTAAATGTTCACTAGCTGTATCTAGAACTAATAGTATTAGTGCTAGTTATACTGCTACTGGTTCAGGAATGACTATAGATAATACTAATTATACTAAAAATGAAGTAACTTATATTTTGACAAGAGGTTCTACACAAATAGCATCTTGGAATGGAAGTTCATTAAATCAATCTGGAATAGATTCTATTTCAGACCAAAGTTATACTTATACTTTGATTGCACAAGATACTATATCTGGTGTAACTGATACTAAAACAGTAACTATTTCTACTACATTTACTCTTATGAATTTTAATTCTACAGGTTATGCTATGGCTATAGGTAAAGCTAGTGAAGCTACTGGAACTTCTAAATTATTGGAAATAGCTATGCCGACTATACATAGTGACCAAATTATATTAAATACTCCTACAGATATTTATTCAGGTATGTCTGTTAATAGTAGCAATAGGAATGAGGCAACAATACAATATACAAAAAGTAGTGATACTTCAAAGTCTTGGGTAGCAGGTTATGGTCCTGCTGGATTTGATGGTTTTGCAATTTATAGTCATGAAACAGGGCAAAATGTATTCACTGTTGATAAAGATGGAAATTGCGAAATAAAAAGTGCATTAAGAACTAAACAAGCAGGTAATGTGGCTACACAAACATTAGGAACAGGATTACAAATAAAAGAAGCAGATTTTAGTGAAGCACCTAATAATGGGATAGTTTTAGAATATAGTAAATATAGTGGTTGGGGAGGACAATTATATATTCCTGATAATTCAGACCAAGGAGTTTTTTATAATGGTTGGAGTAATGGAGCAAGAGGTACATGGAAAAAATTAGCATTTGAAGAAGATACAGGATTTCAAACTTTAACACTAGAAACAGGATTTGAACATTTAAGTTGGAATAATTTGATTTATAGAAAAAGATGTGGGATTGCAACTATTATGGGTGCAGTCACAACAACAGCCACAACAACATGGGGGAAATTGATAGCAAATATACCTAGTAGTATTATTCCTGCAAGAGAAATAAATATTGCTTGTAGGACAGATTACTCACAATTAATGAAAATTGCAATTACAACTAGTGGTACAATTATTATTCTAGACATGAACGACGGCTCACAACTACCAGCAAATCAAAATATATTTATTTATGCAACTTATATAGTATAAGGAGAACATGATGGTAACTTTTATAATAGGATTAATAATTATATTTATCACTTTATTTATATATTGTTTAATTAAAATAAGCAGCGAAGCTTCTAAAAAAGAAGAACATTATAAATAATATTTAGCATATAATATTAATAAGAAAGGAGAATAAATATATGGAAAGTACTCTTACTGCTATTATAGGTGGCTTATGTACTGCTATACCTTCTATATTAGCTACTGTTACTCTTAATAATAAAAATCAAGCTGTAATAAATACTAAATTAGATGAGAATTTAAAATTAATGGAATATAGAATAAATGAACTATCTAAAAAACAAGACAAATATAATAACGTCTTAGGAAGAATGGCTATATTAGAAAATGACCAAAAAAATTTAAGCAAAGAGTTAGATAGTATTAGTGAAAGGATTAAATAATAATGGACGAAAATGAAGATACTACTTTAGCTATGCTAGTATTAAAGCAATATAAAGATTTGACTAATATATTAGAAAAAAATAATAAACGATTAGTTACTATAATTATAATTTTGACTGCTATTATAGGATTATTTGTTGGAGGATTAGTTTATGTTGTTACTAATTATGATATTGCTTATGACGAAGTGGCTATTGATGGAAGTAATAATAATTATAATGAACAAATAACTGGAGATGTATATAATTGGCATTAGAGTAAGAAAACTTAGAACTATTAAACGAACTCCTAAAGCAAATAAAAAAGTAATTAGAATACGTAAGAAAAGAAAATAATATGTATAGATTTGAATTTTCTAAAAAAGAATTAGATATTCTAGCAGATAAAGCTTTACTTAATGATTTGCAAAAATCTATAATAGAATATAAAATAAAAGATTATAGTAATGTTAAAATAGCAGATTTAACTGGTTGGAGTACTTCTAAAATCTCTAAAGAAATAAATAAAATAGTAAATAAATTAATGAAGGTATTATAACCGTATAAAAATCGTATAAAAATCGTATAAGAACTGAATAATTTTCAGTTCTTTTTTAATGTTATAATTTAATTGTAAATAAACTAAGGAGAGTGATAATATGTACAATAATTATAATCCATATTATAATCAATTACCTCAAACTAGATTAAACACTTTTGAACCAAATTATAATAGGAATATTTTACAAGGAAGGTCTGTAGATAGTATTGATGTAGTTAAAGCTATAGAAGTACCATTAGATGGAAGTATTAGTTACTATCCATTAACTGATGGAACTGCTATTTTGACTAAAAAATTACAACCTGATGGAACTAGTAAAATAATTATTTTTAAACCTGTAGAAGATTCAATTGACGATATTAAATATATAACTAATAAAGATTTAGACGATATTAAAAACGATATTAAAGATTTAAAAAAGAAATTAAAAAGTATAAAAAAGGACGATGAGGAAGATGATGAATAGTATTAATTTTATTAAAAATTTTATAAACAATCCTCAACAATTAGTTATGAAAATGCTAGCTAATAATACTAATCCAATTTTTAATAATTTGATTAAAATGGCTAATGCTGGTGATACTAAAGGAGTAGAAGAATTTGCTAAAAATATAATGAAAGAAAAAGGTATGGATTTTAATAAAGAATTTTCTAATTTTATGACTAACTTTAAATAACAGTATTGGTTTTATATATAATTCGCGAGTCCAATACATTTATAGAAAGGAGAAATAGAATGGAAGGAAGTCTAAGTCCTGCTGACGTAGCTGTATTATCTGGAAATCGTAACGGAAGTGGTTATGGATTCGGAGATGGTGGAGCTTGGTGGATTATTATTTTCTTAATCTTTGCTATGGGATGGAGAGGTAATGGTTTTAACGGAAACGATGGTGGAAATAGTGGAATGCCTTATTATATTAATAATGATGTTCAACGTGGTTTTGACCAAAGTGCTCTTCTTAATGGTATTACTGGAATAAATAATAGTTTATCAGATTTATCTAGACAAGCTTGTGACAATAGATTTGATGTAGTAACAGCTATTAATAATTCAGGTTTTGAAAATAGAACTGGATTAATGAGCTTACAAAGTCAATTAGCACAATGCTGCTGTGATAATAGAGCATCTATAGCTGATTTAAAATATACTGTAGCTACTGAAAACTGTGCCGATAGAGAAGCTTTAAGTAATGGAATTAGAGATATAATTACTGCTAATACTGCTAATACACAAGCTATATTAGATAAATTATGTGCTCAAGAAATTGAAGCTAAAAATGATACTATCGCTCAATTAAGAACTCAATTAAATATGGCTAATCTTGCAGCTAGTCAAAGTGCTCAAAATAATTTAATCACTCAAGGCTTTGCTAATGAAGTAGATGCTTTATATAATAGATTAAATTCATGCCCAGTACCATCTACGCCAGTATATGGAAGAACACCTATCTTTACTTGCAACAATAGTTGCGGATGTGGTGGTTCAAATTTTATTTAAGTAAGACCTTATTAGGAAACTCGTTTGAGAACTTACTATACAGAGGATAGCTAAGTTCTATCCTCTTTTAATTTTATGAAAGGAGAAAATATGATACAAAGTGTACAAGAATTACCTTTAACTTTGACAAATAACTCTGCTGCTATAACATTTGCTAATGACGATATAAGAAGTAGAAGTGCTAATTGTCAATGTGGAGGATGGCTTCAACATCAAGAAGGAAGTCCATTATATCAAATATTAGATGGAGGTTATTACGAAGTAAGTTTAAATTCTAATATCTCAAGTGCTACTGCTGGAAGTGTAGCTTTAGGTTTATATCAAGATGGTATTTTAGTACCTGGTACTACTGCTATTACTGAAATTACTACTGCTGGAATACCAGAAAATATATCTTTTAGCAAAGTAATAAAAGTATGTGGTAGAGCTAATGCTACTTTAACTATTGCTAGTGTACCTAGTATACCTAACTTATCTACTAATGTAGGTATAGATACTGAAACTCCAATTATACAAAGTGCTAATTTAATAATTAAAAGATTATCATAGGAGGTATATATGGAAGAAGAAAAAGAAAAAACATGGTGTGATGCGATTATTAAAGAAACTGAAACACAAATAGAAACTATAAAAAATGAGCATATAAATGTTAATAATATTGACTATTTATATAAATTAGTTGATATTCATAAAGATTTAAAAAATGAAGAATATTGGAAGGAGAAAATAGAAAGTATGAAATATAGATATGGAAATTATGGAAACTATGGAGCTTATGGTAGAAGAAACTATAGAGAAAATAATAACTATGGTGACTATGGTGCTAGAGGAAATTATAGAGGTGAAGAGGCTTTAGATGGAGTATATGAAGCATATAGAGCTTATAGTGAAAGTGGAAGTTATGGTACTCAAGATAACATGCAGAAAATAGAAATGATGACTGATAACTTAATGGATTTCGTAAATCATGTAAAGAAAATAGCTAAAACACCAGATGAAAGACAATTTATTGACAGAAAAATACAAGAACTAAGTGATATGTAATGTATAAATTTTACAATGCTAATGCTATTGGTAATTTTACAGATGATTGTGTAATACGAGCTATAAGTTGTGCTACTAATAAAAGTTGGGATTATGTTTATGATATGCTTAGTGATATAGCTCAATTTGAAGGTACTATGATGGACAAAGTAGATTTTGTAATAAATTATTTAGATAATAAATATTATAGAATAAATACTAATAACTTAACTGTTGGAGATATATCTGATTTATATGATGATAGTATATTATTAGTAACAATGAAAGGTCACATAACTTGCTCTAAGTATGGAATAGTATATGATACTTTTGATTGTACTAATAGAAAAGCTGAGTATGCATGGATAGTGAAATAAATAGTTATGCTGCTTTAGCTTTATTAGCTAATATTTGTCAATTAGATAGTTGGCAAATGAATAGAAAATCATTAAGTAATGAGCATTTATTAAAATATTTGCAACATCAAGACTCTGATTATTTAAATAAAATAATCGAACAAAATGATATTATTATTGCGAAACTTAACAAAATATTACAAATTATTGATAAATAAATTACAATATTTTATTTATATAGTGTAAGTTAATACTTACACTTTTTTGGCATATAATATTAAAAAGGAGAATTAATATGGAATCAGAATATATAACTAAATCTAATGACTATGCTACAAATGCTCAACAAGAATATGAAAATTCATTATCTTATTTATTGACTGGTTTAGATGAAAGCAAAGCATTAGACCAACAAGCCGCTCAAACTAGATACCAAAATTTAATTACTCAAATAGAACAACAAATTCCTGGTATACAACAAAGATTCGAAAGAAATGCTAGAGCTGCTTATATAAATAAACAACAAAACTTACAACAAATTGATTCAGATTTAGTTGCTTTAGGAGTAAATACTCAAGGTTTTGGAGTAACACAAAGATTATTAAATAATGTTGCTTACGGACAACAATATGGAGATTTAGTATTAGACTATAATGAAAGTATGAGAGATATTGATAATCAAAAAATCAATGCTCTAGGAGATTTAAATGAAGATTTAGCAGACTTAGATGCTGCTTATGCTAAAGATAAACTTGAAACTCAAAAATATATTGGTGAACAAGGTAGAGATGTATATAATACTACTTATAATAATTACTATAATGATTTACAATATCAAGATAGATTAAAGCAACAAGAACTAGAAAATGAAAGAGCTCAACAAGACAGAGCTGATAAACTTGCTCAACAAGAATGGGAAAATAAGTTTAAAGAAAAACAATACCAAGACCAATTAAAACAACAAAAATTTGAAAATGATTTAGCTACTAAGCAATATAAATTAGCTTATTACACCGCTCATAAGAAAACTGGCGGAGGTGGAGGTGGAAGTAGAGGTTCTACTAAAACTAAAAAGAAAAATACTAAAACTGGTAAAACTGAAACAGTATATAAAACTACTTATTGTATGAATCCAGGGTCATTTAGTAATAATGATGCTTATAATGCTTACTTAGCTTTAATACAGGCTGAAGTTAATAATGGTGGAGTAACTAAATCACAAATTAATTCAGTATTAAATAATTCTAAATATAAATTTTCTAAAGCTGATAAAGCAGCTGTTAAAAAGCAATATGGAATTTAGTTAGGAGGCAAATATGGCTTTTAAATATAGTAGAAATGATGATATATTCAATGAAGTAGTAAATAGTATAGGTTCTAAAAAAGTTAAAAGTACAAACTCTTCTGCTTCTAAATCTCAAAATTCTTCTAATGATTTTTTGGCTCAAATAGATTATTATTCAAATAATTTGGCTAAAAAACAATTAGAAATGGAGCAACAAAAACAACAAAAAGCAGCAGAAGAAAAAAAGAAAAAAGAACAAGAAGAATATTATAATAACAACAAAAGTTCATTAATTAAAGAAAGAACTAATAGTTTGATTTATAATTGGGATTTAGCTACTTCCGGTGGACAAAAATATAATTATAATAATTCTAAAGATACTTCTACTTCTGATTTTTATACTAATTTAGGAGTAAATGATTTATCACTAAATAATTTTTTGATTACTGATGAAGCTGCCGAGAATAAGAAAAAAGCTAAACAATGGCAAACTAAACAAGATGTACAAAATAAATTTAAAAACATTAGTCCAACAAATAAAAAAACTACTGAAGCTAGTTCTCAATTTGAAGCTATAACTAATAAAGCTACTAATAAAGCTACTAATAAGCAAACTATAAATCCTTATGAGAATAAAGATAGTTATTATAAAAAATATATTGAAAAATTTAATACTAGTATAAAAGAAGGAAATGTAAAAGCAGCAAATAATGCTATGCAAAAAATAAATGAAAAATATTTTGGAGCAGATTATAGTGATGGAATGTTACGCTCTTTATTTGGAGATAGTAAAGATATAGCTACTTTAGAAAAAAGATTTGATACTAATGTAAAAAAATTAGAAGCAATTAATAGTTCTATATCTAATGGAGTAAATGATGCTACATTAAATAAATTACAAACTGAAAAATCTAAGTTAGAATTTGAAAATCAATTAATACAATATAATAGATTAACTAATTTATATTCGTTAAATGATGATTATAATAAAATAGAAAATATGATGAACAGCGTAGAAGAACCATTTAAGAATATAGATGTAAATCTAAAATGGGACAAAAATAAATACTTTCACGAAAATATAATCGATAATTTTGCTAATTTATTTAATGCTACAATTCAAACTGTTGGAGCTACGGCTAATGCAATGATGGATATGTCTTTTGGTAGTGTTAATACTCTTTTAGCAAATGATATACCTATTAATATGCTTGATATAGATGATGAAAAAGCTTTAATGATTACTAATGGAATAGTAGATTTTGCTGAATACTTAGTACCACTTGTAGGTAAAGCTAAATTATATATTGATACTGCTTCTTCTGGAAGCGTAGCTTTACCTGGTTTATACGATAACTTTATAGCTAAGCCTTTAGGATTAGAAGAACAAAAATCAGCTCTTTTAGGAGAAAATCCAAATGCGATACAAACATTCGGTGCTTCTCTATATGTGGCAATGAACTTTGTATTAGATGGAATAATTAAAAAGAGTCCATTAGGTAAATTCAGTTTTGATGATAAAACTACTTATGAAATTTCTAAAATGACGTTTGGAGAAATAGCAAAAGCTTTAGGTATAACAATGACTAGTGAAGGTTTAGAAGAATTTTTCCAAGCTTATGGTGAAGACATGATGTATGGAGATAAAGATAGAAGTTTTAAAGATGTAGTATTTGATAAAGAACTTAGAGCTCAAGCTTTTAAAAATTTTGTATACGCTATAATAGTAAGTGGAGCAGTAGGTACAACACAAGCTGGTAGAGCTAAATTAAAATATAGAAATAATAATATTACTACTAATACTAAATATGCTCATATAAATAAAACTCCTGAAGGAGCTATAAATGTAGATTCTACTTCTGTAGAAAAAGTAAATAAAGAAAAATTGACTGAAACTTTAACAACCTCTTTAGAAAATAACCAATCTGTAGATATAATTAGTACTGATATAGATAATGATATTGATAACTTAGATATAGAATACGAGTCACCTACTAATACTACTACAACTAAAGATGTGGAGGCTGTGTCAATTGATAATACTAATACTTATAAATCAAATATAGAAGCTATTACTTTTGACTCTACTGAAAAAACTATATTAGAAAGTCTTAATAATCCTAATTATTATGAAGCTAAAGGTCTTAGTGAATCTCCTACTCTTCAAGAAGTATATGATTTATTAGTTCATAATGACGATCCTATGGCTGAAAAATTATTCTATTATAATGAATTATATGGTAATAGAAAATATAGTACATTTATTGAAAATTTAAACAATGGTAAAATAACTCCTGAAGTAGTAGCTAATCAAGTTATACCTGAAAATACTAAATCAAATTATAGTCCAAGTGCTATTAAAAATAATACTGTAACAACAGTTGTACCTTCACAAGAAATGGCTAACTTTATATTAGCTAATAATCCAACGGCAGATGTAGAAGTTATAGATGTTAAATCTCCAACGTTTAATGAAGATATTAAAAACTATGTAAATGGTAAAGCTACATATAATTTAAATCTAAATACTAAAATAAAAAATGAAACTTCACCTACTACAGTTGATTCTAAATCTATTAAAAATTTACATACAGAACTTAGTGATTTAAATAATACTTTATCTAAAGTAGATGCTAATGAAGATTTACCTATATCAAAAGTTAAAATAGATAATTCAGCTTTAGCTAGTGGTAATTTTACAGATATAAGTAATAATGTACAAGAAAATCTATTAAATACTTTAGATACTGAAAATTATTCATTAGCTGAAAGAAGAGAAGCTTTTGCTAAAACATTAAGCATTTTAAATAAATACAATAATGAAACTAGAACTCCTATAAAGCAAAAAGGAGGTAAACCAGTTGTATTTGATAAAACTGGATTTAATACTTATGAAGCTAGTGAATCTATTAGTTCTGATGGACATACTCCAGTTATAGTTAACTCTACTGGTAAATTTATATATGGTAATTCAGATGCTAAATTAAATTTATCAGAAAGAGCTGTGAATAAAGTAAATAATATGATTGATAAATTAGGACTTAATGGTGATAAATTAACTACTCGTTCTACTAATAAAGATGTAGCAGAATTAGTAAATAAAAATAAAGATATGGCTAAAGAAATACTTCAAACTTTAGGTTATGATGGAGTATTATATGGCAAACAAAAAACTAAACTTATAACTGCTACAGATAATAATGATACTGCTAATATTGATAATGAACTTAATAAAGCTTCTAAAAAAGTAGATGAAATAATGGCTTTAGAAAAGAATACTTTAAGCAAAGAAGACTTTATTGCTAAAATGCAAATAGCTAAAGAAACAATGAACGGAGCTGTTAAAACTAAACCAGTAAAAGTAGGAAGTAAACAATCTGATAGTATAAAATCGTCTGTTAAAGTTAAATCAGATTTAAATCTAAGTAATAAATCTATAACCGAAACGAAACTCGATTCCGCAGGGAGCGATATAAAAAGCGATAAATTACTAAATAATAAACCTTTATTACGAAATTCAAATGGAGAATTAATAGAAGTATATCATGGAACAGATAGTAAATTAATAGGTAATAAATTATCTACTAATTATTCAGGTAAAAAAATAGCTCCTAATAATGCTTTACCAAGATTAAACTTTACTACTAATAAAGAAGCAGCTAAAACTTATTCATTAAATAATAATTTAGAGTATACTGAAAATTCACAAGTAATATCAGGTTATATAGCAATGAATAATCCACTAATTATAGACGCTAATGGAAATTCATTTATATCTATAGAACATAATATAATAGATTTAAAACAAGATTCTAGCGATATTGGATTAAAGAAAAATGTTACTAATATAGATAATATTGCTAAATATGCTAAAGAAAATGGTTATGATGGATTAATAGTCAATAATGTATTAGATACATACCATACTCCTACATATTCAGAATGGGCAACATTACATAGTAATGAAATAGGTTATGAAATAAATGAAAAAGGACAAAAAATAGTAGATGCTAAAAAAACACAAGACCACCTACATAATTATTTTTTAGGAACTGACTATATAGTATTTGATGATTCACAATTTATAACAAAAGAAGAATATAATAAAATTAATAAAGATTTAAATATAAAAAATATAACTACTGACAATTTAGGTAATAAGTTATCAACTAAAGATAAAAACTTTATAAAAAATAGTAAAGTAGTAAATGAAATAGGTCAACCTAAAATGGTATACAGAGGTAGTAATGCTGATAAAATTTTATCTAATACTACTAATAGTAAAGAAAAAATATCATTCTTTTCAGATGATGCAGATATAGCTGATTCATATAGAAATAGTATAGACGGTAAACAATATTCAGCATATATTAATATTGAAAATCCATATATAATAGATGCTAATGGAGCTATGTTTAATAGAATAAAGTCTGATATTGGTAATACTACCGATGATATTGTAAATTCAGTATTAGAACTTAATAAAACTAGCAATAAAAAATATGATGGATTAATATTTAATAATGTATTAGATAGAGGTCCATATTATCATAAAAAATTAGGTAATAAATTATCAACAGTATATGTTACATTTAATTCTAATCAAATTAATATTAAAAATACTGATATAAATACTAAAACTAAAAATATTGAAAAACCTACTCCTATAAAATCAGAAGTTACAGTTAAAGCTGGAGATATAGAAATTAAAGGTAATCCAGAAACAATAAGTGTAGATACTTTACAAGATATAGAAGAAGCATTTAATGAAGTGTCAGTACATAATACTAAAGCTAATAAAGAACTTAAAAATTCATTTTCTAAATTATATAGTGCAGTATTTGATAGGTATTCTCCTATACTAAATATTGCTAATGCTAATTCTAATTTAGATGTTAAAAATGCAATAAGTGATTTATGGACTATTAGAAATAAAGTACATAATAATATAAAAGTAGAACAAACTGATATTAATGGTAATGTAGTAGGTAAATCATTAGATACAATTAAAAAACAAATTAAAAAACAAGATTTAAATGACTTTCAAAAAACTATTAGAGCAATATTAAATGTAGAAAGAATTAATAATGACCAAGAACCAATATTAAATTTAGATGCTAAAAAATCTCAGCAATATTATGACTCTATGATTAAAAAACATCCATACTTTAAAAATGTAATAGATGATTTAAGAGTTTGGAATACTAATAATACTCAAAAATTATTAGATGCAGGTCTTATTTCTACTTCACAAAAAGAAGCTTTAGATAGTAAATACACTATATATGCTCCTATTTATTCAGCCGAACCTAGTGATTTTGGTGATATAGGAGAAAAAAGTTACAATACTAAACTTAAAGCAAGTGATACTCTAAAACCTACTACTAAACAAGGTAAAAGTATTTTAGATATATGGACAGCATTTGTAGCACAAGAACAAAATTTAGAAAATAGTATACTTAAAAATAATGCTTACAAAGCTATGGCTAATTCTAAGTTATATTCTATTGATGCTAAAGGTAAAAATACTGGAACTGATATAATATATTATGATGGAGGTAAAGTAAATAAATTTACTACCAATAATGAAATAGCTCAAGTATTCCAAAAATATAATATTGAAAAAACATTAGATGATATATTTTCTATTCCAGTACTAAATTGGTTTCCTAAATTAAAAACTAAAGTACAACAAAAAATGTTAACATCCTATGACCCAATATATACTGCTAACAATATGCTTAGAGACTTTGGTGATAGCGCATTATTCTATAGTAAATACCCATTAAAATTTGCTAAGAATTATATAAGAGCTGCATTCAATGCTGCTAATAATAGTGTATTATATCAAGAAATAACAAATACTGGAATAGTACCAAAAACAGCTAGTACTAATAAATTTACAAGAATATTAACATCTATTGAAAGTTTACCTAAGATGGCTGAATATATATCAGCTATAGAATCAGGTAAAACTTCTGTTGAAGCTAAATTAGAAGCTCAAGATGTAAACCTTAACTTTGCTAGAGGAGGTTATGCTACACAAGCTCTTAATAGTAAAGGTTGGTTATTCTTAAATGCAAGTACTCAAGCATTAGATAAAACTGTTAGTACTATAAAATATGATATAGGTAAAATTAAAGAAAATCCAGTTAAAGGTTCATTAAACTTATTAATGAAAGTAGGAGCTATGAGTGCTCCAGCTATGTTAAATGCTTTATTGAATCAAGATGATGAAGATTATGAAAAACTACCATATTATTATAAAAATAATTACTATATGATTAAAATTGGAGATAATAAATTTTTAAGAATTCCTAAAGGAAGAATTGTTGGAACTGTAGATACTCTTGTAAGATATGCTACTGGAGTAGATGATGAAGTAGATTTAAATACTTATATTGAATCTATAAAATCTTCTTTAGAATCATCAGTATTACCTCAAGACTTAATCGAAAGTAGTCCATTCAATGAAATAACAGCTATAAAAAATAATAAAAATTATTATGGAGCAGAAATATATAACGAAGATGCTCCATTAGATGAAAAAGCCTTTTCAATAATAAATTATATAAGTATGAATACTTTTGGTAGATATGGTAAAGCATTCAAGAATCTTATGGATGGTGATAGTACTACTGATATATGGGATGTAAATAACTATGTATTTGACTCTACTAAGTATGATAAAAACTTATCAGCAGTTTATACTTTACGAGATAAATATCAATATCAAAAGAAAAATGATAAAGATATGTCTTTTGAAGATAAAGTTATGAAAAAGTATATTGATACTAAAGTGTACGCTATAAATTCAATTAGTGGAGATATTAATAAACAAAAAGCTAACGGAGCTACATTAGAAGATATGAAAGATTTGTATCAAGCTAGAGATGCTTTAACTCAAGATACTATTGATAACTACAATAAATACACTATTGATAAAAATGGAGATGTATGGACAATATATTTTGACGATGAAACGTATACCTACACTCCTAGTAAAGATAGTTTTAAAAAATTAAAAAAATAAAATCGCTTAAAAAGCGATTTTTTATTTATAGGCGATCTGGTCGATCTCTTTTAAAAGTTTTATATTAGACGATAAATAATATTAAGCGATATAAGTTTATTAAACCTAGATTATCCCAGGAGAGACTTTTTCGTCCAGGTATAATAAAAAAGACTATTTATTAGTCTTTTATTAAATTTTTATAAATTTTTACAATATTATTATAATTTTCCATAAATACTAGTGACGTTACTGTTTGAAATCTATTCAATGAACAATATAGTAGATATTCATTATAAGCATCTGTAACATTTTCAAATTTCTTATCATATATATTATTAGCAAAATACCATTTAGCAACTCCATCATTGGAACTCATATACATTATTAAATTTTCTATTACTTTTTTAGATTTAGAAAAGTGATTATTATCTACTAGTCTTTTATATCTAGGTATTATTAAGTTCAATAATGCACTCATATTATTAATATTACAAAAATCATTTATATTAAATTCTGTAGCTCCGGTATAAGAGTCAAAATCAAATGTAAATGGTAATATAATAAATCTATTATAAAATCCATAAGACTTATCATTTGCTCTTGGTAATTTGTTACAACTAAATATTAATTTAGCCGTACATTCAAATTCTATTGGGTCTCGGTTTTTTCTATCAGCATTTATTGTATCTTCACCTGTTAGCTTTTTTAACATTTGTGAATCGTCTAATAATTTAGAACCAATATCATTTCCAATGTTGCATTTACTATTAACTAAAGAAGAAACTTTAAATCTATGATTTAAATCTTCAAGTGATAAACTAGTTACATTTTCTTTACCAATGAATTTTTCTATTATAGAAGTATATTTTGATTTTCCATTAGAACCTATACCATATAGCATAAATAGTTTTCTAAACTTATTTTTTTCAAAGAATATATAAGCTATAAATTCTACTAATAATTCATATAACTCATCATCATAATTAGCATACATCTTTAAAGCATCTACTAATTCTTTTGACTCAGCTTTGTCATTAAAATAAACTGGAATACTTATAGTAGTAAATATATCTTTGTCAAATTCTTTAAATTCTCCAGTATATAAATTTACCATTCCATTAAGTACTTGAATATAATGTTTTGTAGGATGTGTAGGTTCTATAGCTAGATGAATATCAATATAGTGTAGTATTTCTTTTATATTATTAGTATTTATTTCAGGAATTAATTGGTATATAATATACTCTAAACCTTTAATATTATTACTATAACCTTTATCTGTATAAAAGAATATACTACCATTATAATACTTACAATAGTGATTAGCTATTATATAATCTCCAACAAGATTTGTTTGTAGCTTTTTACCAATATAAAATGTAAGTTTTCTATCTTCTAAAAATTTATTACTATCAATCATAGCATAAATTTCAGATTCAGGTAAAGATTCAGCAAACATATACTTATTTACTAAAGTAAAAGTTTGTTCTATATCTTGTTTGCTCATATTTATTTTACTCATAGGAATTATACTTCTAAATAGTTCATCGTTTCTACCATCTCCATCTCTCATATCTAGATAATTAGTTTTATGATTAAAAGGCATTAACCATTTAGGAATATCATCTATAGGAGTTTTTTCATAAATTATATCTCTTACTTTTCCATCTAATTTTAATATTTGATAAGAATTATTTTTTCCAGATTTTATATCTACTGAAATACCTATAGGAGTATTAGAGTGAATAGCGTTCTTAATATTATAAGGATTTTTAAAATAAAAATGCATTCCTCTAGAAGTTTTATATACTCTAGTTCCTATGTTTTCATTTTTTATTATTTCTAATAATTTTTCAGATTCTTTTTCTGAATCAATATCTACTATTATTTCATCGTCTTCTAATATTCTACCATAAGACTCTTTATTTTTAACGTCAGTTAGAGACATATAGTAGTCTTCTAATTTACTGACCGGTTTCTTATTTTTTAATTCTATATATCTCATAGTATTACCTCACTTATATTAGTTTTTTGACTAAAGATAAGTCTTTTGTTCTTACAATATTAGTATCACAAAAACTATTTTCATTGTCACTATTTATAATATTTATATATGTACAATCATTTCCGTTTATACGTTTTATATTATTTACATTGTCACAATTATCATCTATTACTAAATCAATGTGACCAAATTTTTCAAATATTGTAAAGTCTTTCTTTTGAGAGCAATAAATATAATCATAATATAAATCACAAGCTCTTAACCATAATATAGTGTTTTCTAATAAATTATATTTAAATAATGGCCTAGCAGTTATTATATATATTAAATATCTTTTAGAATGTAAATACTCTAATAATTCTTTAGCTCCTTCTTTAGGTGAAGCATTATTTTTATATGCACTCATTCTATAAGCTTCTTTCAACTCTTTATATCTATCATAAGGAATAGTTTGTTTTATTTCTTTAAGAGTTTTAAAATCAGTAGCGAATGAATCATTAATAAAATCTATAAAAGTTTGAGGATAGTTATTCAAAACCCCATCAATATCAATAACTGCTTTTTTCATTTATTCCTCCTCTTTTAGTCTTTCAACTATATGATTTTCTATATCTTTATATCTGCTATAGCCATACATTTCAGTCATATCTCCATATACAGTCTGCATATTTTTAGTATATTCAGTTTCATTTTGAGGAAGTGGAGAATACCATTTTGAACTTAATTCATGCTCAGATTCAGAACAATAAAAATTATTTCTAGCATGTATATTTATATTAATTGGATAGACTTTTTTAAGTTCTTCATATATTCTTAAAGCTAATATATTATCAGATTTAGGTTGTACTTGCATATCTATTCTTTGTTGTAATAATCTTATAAAATCAAATAATGAACCTGTAACATAATAGAAAGTTTCCATTGTTCTAGGTAATACTAATCTAGCATCTTGAATATGTACTTTAGTTCCTAAATTATTACATATATCATCATAAAGTTTGTATGATTCTTGTTGTATCATTATATATCTTGCTAAATATTCATCTGGACAATCTTCTAGAAAACTAGGTACAATTATTGGTCTATCAGTAATATACTTATCTCCTGTACAATCAGCTGCAAAACTTAAACCACTATGTCTTAATAAATGAGTTACGTCATGCGTAGTAATACCTTCAATCAAAATTGTTACAGGTATAGATTTAAGTGCTGTAGGTATAAGTTTACCATCAAAACATAATTTCATTATTTTGTCTCTATCTTCAGGTAATAAAGTATCTCTAAATTCTTGAATGTCTTCATTCCATGTAGCAGTTACTAATTCTGGTATATACTCACATAGTTTTTCGTATGGAGTATAATTTAATAATGTTACTCTTATATTAGATAAATCATTTACATATTTACCATTCCAACTTTTTATTTTTCTTTTAATAAATCTTTTATTATTTAATCTAAATTCCATTATTTCCTCCTAATCTAATAAATCTTGTTTAGATATTTTTAATTCAGTATTATTAGATATAATACTAAACATTTTGTTTAATGTCATTAGTTTTACATTTCTTTCACTATTTAATATTTTACTCAATGTTGCTCTAGGTATTTTTAAGTTCTTAATAAGCCATGAATAACCTATATTATTATAGTGTAATAATTCTTTTAATTTACCAATAGAATAATGTTCATCTTTTTTAAACCAAGCTAACACATAATTAAAATCATTTAAGTTTATTGCTAAATAACCATAGTTATTCATTCTAGTTACTATTTTTTTAAGTCTAGAATCATTAGTATATTCAGCTTCTTCTTTTATATGTAATTTACTTATTTCTTCTGCTTCAAACATTTTATTCACCTTCCTTTATTTTATTTAATTCATTTATAAGATAATTATAATCTCTTGGAGCTATTTTGTAAACATACTTAGTAGCTTTCTTTTTAATTCTTGCCATTTGAGCATCTTGTACATCTGAAGAATCTCCTTCATCTGTTTTTACTTCTATAAATACAGCTTTATTATTTATTGCTGCAAATAAATCAGGTATACCAGATTTAGTTTTATAGTCTTGATTATATTTTAAACATATACCATAGTTTTTATTTATTTCTTTAATTATTTTACTTTGAAACTTTGATTCTCTATTACTCATTATGCTAACTCATTAACTAAATAATATATTATATCTTTTTGCTTTAACTGTGTTTTTGTAGCATTTCTGCTAATATCATACCAATTAATATTATTTTTAATATAAGTAGTTTTATATATTTTAGGTTCATCGTAATAATTTTTTATTGTTCTATACTTATATATATTATAATCACTGCAATATTCAGTAGTAGAAGTGGTATATCTTTTTACATTACTATCTTTAGAACAGTCATAAATATAATCATAATTTCCAATATCATTATTTTCTTCTATTATATATTCAAATGTAGGAGTATTATCATTGCAATTGGTATCAATTATAGTGTTGTAAATATTAGTATTTTTAGACTCTAATAATTTATCTATTACATTTTTACTAATAAATAAATCTTTTATTTTATTATTATATCTTTTATAAAGAATTTCATATATTTCATTTAATAATATAGCATCATATTCATTTACTCCATCACTCATAGAGCTATTAGCTTTATCTCTATGTTGTTTTTCTAAATAATTATCTATAATAGAATCGCTAGGCATATTAGTAATTATATTGCCTATTTTATAACCTACTTTAATATGCTTAGTATATTTGTGTATAGCTTTTATTTGTAATAATTTTCCTAATATAATTAATTCCTCTTCATTATTATATTTTAATAGTGATATATTTTGTTTACGATATTGTCCTGAAGCATATATATCAAAATCTTTACCAAAATAATCTAATATACTAGCTATTATTAAAGCACTCAAACCATTTCCTAAAATAATATTATTCATTACTTACCTCATTATCTATTACTTTATATTTTTTACTAGCTAACTGTTGCAATAAATATTCTATGCTAATATTAGTATCTATATCATTATATAATACATTAATACTCTCATCAAAAGTATTTATTACATCGTCTTTATAATTTAAATCTGTTACAATTATATTATGTATATTTGGATGAGTTATATCACCTTGTACTAATACTTTATATCTTTTTGATGGTAAATTATTTCTATTTACTGAATCGTATATTAATTTAGCTTTATTATACATTATTCCATCAATAATAACATATAATTTATTATCTCTAATATATTCTCTAAAACTTGAATAATAATCAGCATTATCTTTTCTTATATCTCCAGTTTCAGGGTAAACCATTATATCTTCTCTAACTTCATTTCTAGAAGCTATATACAATGGTACTTTATTAATTTCTTCGATCATTATTTAATCCTTTCTTTTGACTCATATTGGTCAATTCTTTTTTGAGCTATTTGTTTATAGTAATCTAAATTAAGAGTATCAAAATCAAAACTCAAATCATTATCTACATATACATTATCAGACGTTTCTGCAAATTTTACTATTTGAGAATAAATATTACCTGTCTTTTTTTCTTTAGCATTATCATTTATTTTAAATACTCCACCACACTCTTCTTTAGTAGTATAATAAATTCTATTTATCTTTCCTATAGGTTGATATTTTCCATTATGAAACCATACGTTTCTGTTAAAGCTTGGACCTGATTTAATTACTTGTTTAAATCTAGTTTTAAAATGCTTTTTAGTATAATCTAAAGTCTCATCTATAGAAATACCATATAAGAAATAATTACATAAGCAATCATCTATTACTGATAAACTACTTCTTATTTGAGCTCCAGCTATAGTTTTACTATTATAAATATATTGAGCTGCAAATCCACCAATAGCTTTTATACTAGTAGCATATAAATATATTACTCCATCTTTTTTACAGTAAAAATTTAAATGTTTTAAATAATATTTATCTAATATATCTTTAGGAATATCGTTTTCTAACGCTTCTAATATTAGTTTATTATTAGTTATAAAATTATATTTATTATATATATTTTTAAACTCAGATAATAAATCTATAACTTCTACTTTTATATTTAATTTAGCACAATCTTCTATCAAATCATAAGTATCTTTGTTATTATTATCTACAAACAAAATATAATTATTTACATCTTTTTGAATTAGTTTATGAGCTATATCTATTTCCATAGTCATTTGAGATTTTTCTTCCCAATATTTAACTATTTCTTTTACTTTATCTTTATTTTCAGGAATAATAATTATACCATCAGTGTTAGTTTGTACTAATTTACAATAAGGTTCTAATAATTCTACTAAAGCAGTTATCATTAATTGACCTGATATACACACATTATTACTATTATGAGGATCGTACATATCATTAAACTTAGCTTTTTCACATCCATAAGTTGTATTTAATGGTAGTTTTAATACTTGTGACAATTTTTTATTTGCTTTGTGATGTTCTTTATCTAAACTATCATTATATGTACTATCGTACTTTCCATAATAAGGATGAGTTTTATAAAATTCTATTTCTTCATCTATTACTACTTGAAGTTCATCTCCATTTCTAGCTTTAACTTTTCTTCTATTAAAGTACATATCTATAAATGTTCTTTTACCTTCAATAGGAATAGCTCTAGATAGAAAATTATAATATATCATTAGTGACGGATAATATGAAGCAACATCAATAAGCCAAATTTCTCCACTATAGAAAAAATTAGATAAAGCTCCATGTAATCCACCAAAAGCATATACATGTGGTACACCTGCTATATCAATTGATAATTTATTTTTATAATCTATAGGTTGACTATAAAAATCTAAAACACTTTTATTTTGTGGTTTTATACCTAATTGTTCTATATCAAATGGTATTAATTCATCATCAAATGATGTTTTAACACATTTAAATAACTTAGAACATAATTGAGCATTAGTCATACTCATATAATTTACTGGTAAATGATATTCTTCTATAAGATTTAATTTAGTTATTATTCCATTAATATTATTTTTGAAAGAGGTAATTAATGCTCTAACATCAGCTTTACAATATTTAATAGTTAATTCTAATTCTTCTTTTGTTAATAATCTATTAGTGTCAAATTCTACTTCAGTAGTAACAATAGGTAAATCTAAATAAGCTTCTTCTTCTTTTAAACTCATTCTTGCCGCATCTTGCATAATATCTATATATAAGAAATTATATTGCCTCCAATTTTTTATTTGAGTTTTCCAACTTATATCTTTTTCAATAATAGCATCTGATATTGCTTTAGGATTTTTACCTTCTAAAATACCAATCATAATTCCATTATCATATCTACTAGAGTTTTTACCTATAAATATTCCAGAATCTTTATTATCTATATAATATCTTTCTAATTGGTCTTTATTATTCAATATAACTAAATCTTTAGTTTGCAATTCTTTATTATCATCTAGCCAATATTCTGTTATACATACTAACCAATCATATTTAAAAACCTCAAAGTCGAAAAATATAGCTTTAGCTTTCTTCATTATTTACCTTCTTTCATTAAAATATCAAATACTTCTTCTAATATTACATCTTCATAATTTTCTACAGTACTTAAATAATAATTGTATTTATTAGATGTTTTTATTAAATTTGATTTTAATACTAAATATAATTTAGATTCTATAAACTTTTTTACATTCTCATCTTCTTTTTTTAATTTATTCAAAGCCTTAATTTTTATTACCTCAACTTCATTCATTAATTGCAAATAAGAATGTTGATTTAAATGTAAAGAGTCTATAGAATCTATAATCATATTATAATCCTTTATTGAATTTTACTCTAACAAATGCTTCTTCATCATATTCAATTTCAAAAGCTTTATCTACAAAGCCAGAACAAAAGTCAACGATTGAGTCTAAATCTGAAAATACTTTAGGTTCAATATCTACTAATTGAGCCATTTTATAAATTCTTTTAATTGTATTTTCAGCTGTTTTAGTAGTAAAGAATAAATTATTCCAAATTTTTCTTCCTTCTAATTCTCCATCGATTATTTCTAATACCATAGAAATATATTCATTTCCATTTTGACTAACTTTCTTTTCAACATTAGCCACCTTTACTCTATAAGTACCAGGTTCAATTGGATCGAAACCACTACTTTCCTCAAAATCATTATTGTCTAATAGACCTTGTGTTAATTCTAAAAAATCATTCATATTATTTTTCCTCCTTCATATTTTTTGATTCTTCATAATTATTTTTAAAATCTACAGTTTGTAGTTTTAAACCCATTAATTTTGCTGAGCGATCTAACATTTTATCAAAATCATCTGCTCCAACAGGCATATCTTCAAGTATATCTATGATGCTATTTAATTTAGTGTCATAAATTGCACTTAACTTATCTAATTTATCAATTATCTCTTCCATTATTATTCCTCCTTAATAGACATTGATACTGAACTTTTTACTTCAGTTTCTTTAACATAATCATCGTAAATACCATCTTCTTTTAATTTATTAGTATCTACAGATTTTTTAGTATAAGCTTTTCTATAAGATAATATTACATTTCCTATATCTATAGAACTTACTGGAATTTCACCATTTTCTACAAGTTCTTTAAACTTATCTTTTATTTCTGACTCAAATTCTTCAACTGCTTTTTTATAAAAACAGAATTTATCTATAATAGCTAATTTAGCAGGAGTCAATCCTAATTCATCATAAGGTATTAAGTCGTTATTCATAATTTTTTATCACCTCCAAAATATCTTTATTTATTAATTTTTGAACATTAGCATCTTTATAATTATTTCTCATTTTAGTCATTCTAGTAATATAAGTATTACCAAGTTTTTTGCAATTAATTACCATATCAGCTTTGCCTTCTAATAAAATATAAAAATCTTCTTTTAACATACTTATTGTTACCATTTTATCATCTACAACTTTATCTACTGTATGAGTTAATACAACTACATAATATTTGTTAGTTAAAGTTTTTAAAGCAGATATTACATTTTGCATATTTACTTTTCTTTCAGTATAACCTGTAGCATAACCAGGAACTTTTCCTAAATTATCTACTTTATATTTTTCAAGAACATAACCTTCACAAATATCAAATACATCTTCTATTAAATCAATAACTATTGTTTGATAACTATTTTCAGTTTCGTTAAGTTCTTTTAATACTCCAAATAATAATTCTAATTTTTCTTTATATGTTTTATATTTTTTATCATTTAAATATATACTTGGAGTAGTAACTTTTTTACAGTTACCGTCTGTGTTTATCAATATCGGATTAGGAAATTGACAAGCTGAATAAGTTTTACCACTCATTGCTGCTCCACCAATTACGAATAATTTTGGAGTTAAATCAGCTTGAGTAGGTTTATTTTCTGGTAATAGACTCATCTTTATTTTCTCCTTTCTTATTTACCACTACTACCTAAACCATTAGAATCTCTAGTATGTAATTCATTTACTAATTCAAAATTAATAATAGGAATTATTACTAATTGAGCTAATCTTTCACCTGCTTCAAAATGTACCCAATGTTCAGAATTATTTGATACCATCATGTGAATTTCACCAGTATAACTAGCATCGATTGGAGCATTACCAATAGTAATATTTTGTTTTGATATACTACTTCTAGTAATTACTTGAGCCATAACTCCAGCAGGTAATTTCAAACCAAAACCACAACCAATTGTCGATGTAGAATGAGGAGCTATCGTTATTCTTTCTCTTAGCCTTATATCAATTCCAGCATCGTTATCATAAGGTGATTCTTTAATCATACTTTCTATAGGTACATTAGCATAATTAATTAATTCTATTTTCATTTTAGCCTCCTTTCTTTATCTATCTAATTTAATTATAATCCATTATATACATTTTGTAAACAGTTATATAAAACCGGCTAATAGTTTTTGTAAACTCTTATTTATTTTTTTCAATTTTCTACTTATTTGAGTTTGAGATAATTTATATTTATCAACCATCTCTTTTTGCTTTAAATGTTTAAAATAATAATCGTAATATAAATTCTTAGATAAATAATCTAATGACTTAATATAATTTAATATTATATCTATAATTTCTTTATTTATTATATTAGTATCTAAATCTACAGTATTAGTATCTTCAATTATATCAAATATTGATATTTCTTTATTATTATCTCCGATAACTGTATTTTTTACAAAGCTAAATTTCAAATATTTATTTCTAAAATGATAATTATACTCATTAGCCATAATAGTAAAAGCATAAGTTGAGAAAGCAACTCCTTTATTAGGATCGAAAGTTTTAACTGCTTTATATAATGCTATTTTAATATCTTGCATCATATCTTCATCATGTAATATTCCATATTTAGTACCAAATTTATAAGCCAGTTTTTCATTTTCTAAATAAAATTTCTCACACTCATCTTTATTCATAAGTTTTCTCCATTAATTTATCAGTAAATGATTGACCTTTCTTTAATGTTTCTAATACTTTATAATCAATATCATTTATAAAGTAATAATATTTTTCAGTTTCATAATTATCAAGTCTATTAATTCTACCTTTGCTTTGTTTGAAAATTCTTTTGCTATATGGTAAACTAAATGCTATATATACTGAGCAATCTTTAAATTTATTTACTCCTTCAGAACCAACAGCATAGCTTATCATATTTATTTTTCCAGGTTCT
Organism: uncultured Bacillota bacterium; assembly: GCA_946617625.1. GTDB lineage: Bacteria > Bacillota_I > Bacilli_A > RF39 > UBA660 > RUG14891. The sequence goes on along the minus strand of CAMOKF010000007.1, from coordinate 16,367 downwards.
ACAATTTCAAAATCATTTTTAGAATTAAATATTCTTACATCATAATCTTTTAAATATTCTGCTAATATAGTTTTTTCATTAATATAATTATAATAAATTATTATATTTTCATTTTTATTACTTTCTATTATTTCTTTAAGTTTATCTAATTTAACATTACTTACTAATTCATATTTGTAAGTATCTTCATCATCACTAAGAATCATTAAACTAGCTAACATTCTTTTAAAGTAACCATTTTTTGCTGGAGAATCTATTATATAATCTTTATATACTCTGTTTTTTATTATTGTTTTAAATTTTCTTTGTAAATCAGAGTTTATATTTACATATACTTCGTGTTCTTCTACTTTAGCTTTTCTTTTTTTATTGTATATAATGCTTATTGAATCTTTAAATCTTATTAGCTCATCTTCATTAACATAACCTAGAATGTCCATTACATAAGGATTCCAATAACTAGGTCTTTCAACAAAATATCTTCTTCTATAAGCAGTATAACTCATAAAACCTGAACCATATATTATTCTAAAGTAGATATAAAAATCTTTCCATTCATAATTTTCAGGAGTAGCAGTCAATAAATATTTTAATCTTATTGAATCAATCTTTTTCAATATTTTTTTAGTAGATTTATTGTTTCTATTACTTATATGATGAGCTTCATCTATTATAGCACATTCATAATCTGTATTTAATACTTCAGTTATATATTTTTCCATACATATTTTATTATAACTATAAATATCATAATTTGTAATTTCCAGTTCTTCGCACGTATCTTTCCATTCTTCAATCATACTTGCTGGAGCTAAAATAAGTAATTTACCTTTACAATATTTTTTATAAGCAAATGTAGAACAATAAGTTTTACCAGAGCCAACACTCATAAGTAACAATTTTGATTTACTTAATTGGTTAACTATTTCTTTTTGATAATCATACAAATCTTCATATTTCATGTGAACCTCTTTAAAAACTTTTCATGAAATTAGCTATCATATCATCTTGAGAAATTATCATTTGTTTATAATCTTCTATATACTTTTTCATTAAATTACTTCTTGAAATATAATTATAAAGCTCTATATATTTATCAGTTAATTTTTCAATTTGTTTTGATAATTCTTTATAATCTTCAAGTTTTACGATATGAAATTTTAATCTTTTAGCTAATTCAGAATCGTTTAATTCTTCAATAGTAATATTTCTAACTTTTTTACCCCCATCATCTAATACATCTTTGCTTAATGTAGTTAATAAACATTCTTTTATATTATTTCTTAGCATATAATATACTATTTGTTTAGTATATTTACTAATATCTTCTTTGCCTGAATAAGTTTTACATTCCCAAAGTTGTTGTTCAGCATTAGGATCGTAACCATCAACATTTGTTCTAGATTGTTTTGCATCATTAATAGCTACAGCAGGACGATAATTTCTATTATATTTTATATTTACATAATTTCTAATTATTTCTTCAGCTCTATGACCAAATATTGCCCAATCAGGTTGAGGAATATCAGAATGTTCTCTATCCATGTAGCATAATTTATCAAATATATTTTGAATAATATCTCCTTTATAAAAATCTTCAAATATTTTATTTAGTTCAGAACCACCAATATAAAAATCTCTTCTTCTTGTTACAGATTCATTTTGTTCTTCTGGAGAATCTGTAAATATAAAATTACTCATAATTACCTCCATTCTTTTTAATAATCTACATGACTACGTTCATAATATGATGCTATAAAATCAGCTAAGTGTAACCAAATAGTATCACTATCTAAATTAAATATATTAGAAGCATCGAACATATCTGATTTATCATAACCATTCATATGACCTACTATAGACTCTAATTCTAATTCAGTAAGTGGTAAACCAAGTTGTAATAACATAATTACTGATTTTTGTCCATGACCAATTGGAAGTTCATCTTTAAAACTCCAATAATCTACAGTAATCCAATTACCACCAACTTTTACATTTTTCTTATCTTTTATATAGCAATTAATTTTACAAATATCATGTAATAATCCCATTATTATCATTGAGCTTTTAGCAAGTTGTAAATTATATTCTTTATCTAATTTTACTAAATTACCATAAACTTTTAAACTATGATAACATAATCCACCTTTAAAATTATCATGATATTTAGTAGAAGCTGGAGCTTCAAAAAAGTCACTAGCTTTTAGCATATCAATTACTTTGTCAATATTTTCTCTATTAGTACTTTTAAGAAGCTCAATATAATTGTTTTTATTTTCTAATAATTCAACTTCACTTAACATTATCTTACCTCATTTACTTCTAATCTATCAAATTCAGCATATCTTAATTCATCTTCTAAATTATTCATTATTTCATCACTAGCATCACTATTATCATATATATAATCTTCTATATCACTATAATTATACTGAGAATATTCTGATAATTTTATATCTAAATTTACTGTAGTATCAACTGTTACTTTAGCACTTACTTCTACATTTAATTCATAATCTTCTAAATATTCAACAAAAGCATCATAAGGTTCTGTTCCACCATCATAATTGAATATTTCATCATATATTTCTTCATAACTTTTACCAGTTAATTCTATTAAATTATTGAACATTTTTGCTACATCTGCATCATTATCTTGAGCTTGATTATATAATCTTTCAATAAAATCTTTTTTATCTAAAGGTTCATTAAATACTATATACTTATATTCAGAAGCACATTTAGCAGCAGATTCAAAAGTATCTATAGGTTCATTTAATACTATAATTCCATTTTCTATATTATTAAGTGCTTTTAATTCATCATTAGAATAAATTTTATTTTTACTTATAAAATCAGTTATAGCACTTTCTGTTAAATCAATATCACTTTGCCAAGTTCTTCTACTAATTTCTATTTTACCTTTATATGTCTTTTCTAAAAGACTTATAGCTTTATCAAAATATTCACCATCTTTCCATGTATCAATAGCATCTTTTAAATTACATATTATAGCATCACTATCATAAATAGATTTTAATCTCGAATGTAATCTATCTACTTTAATGGAATTTTGTGGCATTAATAAATAGATTTTATAATTAAGAGGATTTTTATTATACATTTCTATCATTTCATCTACATTTCTATTATATTTAAGACCATAAGCAATATTTGATAGAATACCTCTTATTTGTACGTTAACTCCTTTTCTTTGTAAATTAGTCCAAGTATAAGTTTTACCACTACAATCAGGACCATCGATTGTAACTATATATTTTTCTTCGTTCATTTTTCTCACTTTTCCTTTCTTATTCTAAATTAGATAATTCCTTATCTATTTCATCTATTAAATTTAATATATAACTATATACACTTGTAGATAATAATTTATCAATTTTTTCAGCTCTAGGTTTTTCTATAGTTTTATCTACCCATTCGCTATAAGAATTGCTAATAAAATCATCTACAAGTTTATCTTTTTTATTATCACTTAAATCTAAATCTTTTATTTTATTAAGTTCATCTTCTATATTTAAAAATTTAATCCATTCATCTGTTGATTTATCACTATACCATACGTAAGGAATTTCATCTCTTACATCATCATATACTTTATCATGTCTAAAGTCAATTAATAATCTTTTAACTTTTTTCAATAATAAATTATTTACAAATTCTAAAGTATAATCTTCTCTATTAGTATATATTATTAAAGTATCACCATAATAACCAGAACCATTCTTTTCATTTACTCTTAAATCAAATGTTGCATATTTATTTAGAAAATTATAAGAATTCATAGTAATTAATACTTCTAAATCTTTAGTAGAATATAAAGTATATTTCTTACCCCAATCTTTTCTTTTTAATACTAATTTGATAATTTTATTTATATCAAATTGTTTATTTACATATAATTCTATATTCATAATCATTTGCCTCCTTTTCTTATTTTATTATTATGAATAATTAATTTTAATTTTTTGCATATTTTATTCAAAAAATCGAATTTAGTTTCATTAAAAGTATAATCTCTTTTATACTCTAATTCAAACAATAATTTTTTCAATATTTTATTTATCATTTAATTTACTCAACTTTTCCTCAAGTTCTTTAATTAGTTTAGTTAAATTATCATAAGCTTCTCTATCTTCATCAGTCCAATGGTCGATCATATCAATCATGAATTGATGCTCTTTTAATTTTTCAATTTCTTTTTCTAATTCTTCTTTTGTCATAATTTACCTTCTTTCTTAAAAGTTATTTGCAATAATTAAATTGTCTTACCAATACCACACTTCAATTTCATAAGCTGAGTCATTTAATTCATTAATACTAAAACCAACAAGTTTATCTCTATTTTTGCTATTATAATCAGCTATAGTATTTGAATAAAAATCTTCAATTATTTCATCTAAAGACATATCTCTATTTAATTCCATGTAATTAGCAAGTTCGTAAGCTACATTTTTTTCAAGTTCTTTAGTAATATCATCTTTAAATGGACTTTTTGTAGATTTTGCTTTCACTAAATCACCTTCTTTCGTTTTATTTATTATAATTTAATTATAATCCATATAGTATATTTTGTAAACACTTAATTAGTATTTCATTCCAAAATATTTTTTTATAGCAGCAATTTGTTTATCTGAAATAGAACTCCATTCTCCATTATTACCAATTCTAACAAATACTACATTTCCTAAAATAATATCTCTATAATAATGTATATTAGGTTCTAATTCATATAATTTACCTTCTTCATTTACAATCATAAATACTTTATCATAAATGTCAGTAGGAATTACTTCAATATAACCATCTACTAATTTTTGCATATCTTCTAAAGTATTTGTAATTTCTACTTCTTCAAAGTTTTTATTTGGAGCTTTGAATAATACTTTAATTTTCATTTTCATCACCTCCTAAACTTTTTAATATTTCTTTAAATATTATTTGATAATAACCTTTATTTTCAGTTTTTAAAAGATTTTTAGTTAATTCTATTGTTTTGTCTATTTTTTGTTGTTGATATTTTATAAATTCATCTCTTCTTTTAATTTTTTCTTTAAATTGTTTGTTTTCTTGTTGTAAATTAGTAATTATTTCATTTAATAAATCTGCTTTTTCATCATAAAACTCTGCTAGAACATATAAATTACTATTGTTATATTTACTTATTATTAAACTACTTCTATTTTTTTTTAGTCCTTTGTCATAACCTATAATATATTTATTCAATTTTATCACTCTCCTTCCTATATTTCTTCTTTAACTCTTGTATTTTGCCTAAAAATTTGTCATAAATAACATATTTATCTAATTGTTCTTGTTTTTGTTCTTCACTCATTTTTTCAAATATTCTTAACATAACTTCACAATGTTCTTCTAATTCAGTTAATATGCTTTTTAGTTGTTTGTTTTCTTTCTCATAGTCATATAATTTATTACTAATTTCTAAATAATCTTCTAATGTAAAACTTTCTTCATCGCCACTATTATCAAAAAACTTATATTTTAATTCTTTTAGTTGTTTGTTTTCTTGACTTAATTTTTCATTATCTTTTAGTAATTCATCATAATTAGGAATTTGTTTAAGTCTTTTCACAACATTATTTAATTGTTCTAAATTAACACTACCATAAGCACTTACTAAATCATTTGTTTTAGGTATATCTTTTAAAAATTCTAAACCTGTTATTTTTTCTTCTTTACTCATTTTCTTTATCTCCTTATACAATCTCATATATTTCATTTCCAGATTTACGAATTATTAAATAATATAATTTGTCTTTAAATTTCACTATAGCATTAAGTATAATTAAACGAGCATTATATGATTTTATTCCATATCTTTTGACAATAGTATAAGTATTTAAGTCATTAAACCATTCTTTATAAATATCTAATTTAGCTTTACTTGGTCTATCATAGCAATTATACACATCTTTAAAGTAATTGTTATTAGCATAATATAATCTCATTTCGCCTTTATATACATACTCATCGTTACCAATTTTAATAGTTATTTTTTTCAATTTATTTCACCTCCTATCTTATATTCCATACTTTCAAATTGTTCTTTTGTTACTATTGTTTTAATATCTTTTCTTTCTAATGTTTTCCATAATTCTGTTGATGGGTTAGTTTCATTTATAACTACATATCCTCCATCAAAGCCAACTACTTCAACACCATTAACATAATCTCCTACTTCTATTAAATCTATTATGTTTGAACTACTTTTGATTATATCATTAAAATCAATATCTTCTGTATAACTATCTAAAACAATATAACTATGTCCAAATGTAGTGGTTGAATAACCTAATTTCATATTCATTATTTTTCCAATAATTCCATTTTTAGTTCTTACATAATCACCTATATTAAGTTTTTTGTTCATTTATTTTTTAACCTCCTTTACTAATTTAAGAGCATTAATTACTTCAGGATATGTATGAAATATTAGTTCTTTATTATTAATAATTAATTTAAAATGATTCACTATAGTATTATCAAATATAATATTCTCATTAATCTCACTTATTAAATTAATTATAATATTCACTTTTTCTTTTATAGAATTATTTCTATATTCAGTCCTTATGTTGTGATGCATGTTTAACACCTCTTTTGAACACAATTTCTCTAACAATTTGTTCTGCCTCATTCTCTATCTCTATTTCTTCGTATAAATTAGTTGTATAAAATAGATTTGTAAAATAGTCATTAATAGTAATTTCGTTATATTCAGTATAATTATTGAAATACTCATCTACTAATTCTTCAACTTTTTTCTCAAACTCATTTAATGAGTAATTTTTGTTCGTCATTATTTACCTCCATATTTGCATAGTCTAATAATTTAATTAATGTTTTATAGAATTGTTGTTTTTTATATAATTTCTCATATTCTTCTCTAATCTTTATAGATTGTTGATAAGTTTTGGCATCGAAGGCCAATAATTTTAATTTAATACTTTTATCAAAAAGTTCTTGTTCTTTTTGTCTAGCATCTGCTTTAATCATTATGCATTCACCATCCTTCCACGTAATACATAAAAGTTATTATTATAATTTCTTGCTTTAGTCATAAAGTTTACTGCATTTTTTAAATTTTTGAAAGAACACACATAGCTATAACAAATAGACTTATTATTATGTATTCTTTTAATTATCTCATATTTAATTCTCATTTTATTTCCTTCTTTCTTTAATTTTATTTTTGATTAGTATAATTATATCACTCACTATCATTGTTCCAATAATTATATTAGCTAAGACAATAAAGTCTAAATAATATAATATAATTAGAAATATTACAAGTCTTATTGCATTATCGATCTTCATTTTTAATCACTCTCCTTTTTTTTATGGCATTAAATCTATTGTTTTATTTAATTCATTTAATACTTTTTGATATAATTTAATTAGCTTAGTATCATTTAATTTTGTATAATATTTAATTACATTTTCAAGATATTGTTGAGCAAGCCATAAAGTATTATAGCATTTTGCATCTTGTTCAATACTTCCATAATATATTTGATTATTTGCAATAAGTTCATCAATATCAAAAGCATTAATATTATTATCTAAATACATTTTTAATCACCTATCTCTTTCTTTTTTTATCTTAATTTAATTATATTCCATTTTTATTAAATTGTAAACAGCTGAATCCAACTATTTTTATACTTTTGTAAATAGTCTTTTATATGTATATAGTATATATATAAAATGCTAAAAATCGCAAAAACTGAAGCCTAAAACGCAAAAATCTTGTAAAACGACCAGGAGGCCCGCCACGTAGGTTGCGCAAAAAACGGAGGCCCCCAGCCTAATCCCCTATAAAATAATATACATATAATATATATATATCATATATATATTAAAATTTAGGGAAAAAGGAATTTTATATATATATGGATATACATATAAACAAATGTTTTACCTGTTAATGTAAACGGTAGTGACTAAGTCCAAGTACGGCCTAAACTACTGATTTTTTCGTAAATCCTAGCAAATTATGGCCTTAGCTGTTTACAATTAATCGCTTAATCTGTTTACAAAAGCTGAATCCACTCAAAATTATTTATGGATTTATGAAATCTATGGCCTAAGTGGCACTTTTTGATGTAATTATGGCCTCAATTGTTGAATCCATATATTTTTATTTTGTATTATGGCCAAATGCACTACTCGTTATGTATTAATGTAATCATTTATTGAATTCAGGCCTAAGTGAGAATGATACTATGGCCTCAATAAATAATAATTAGTTATGGCCTCATGAGCTGAATCCAGACTAAGGCCTTAGTAATAATATAGACTGAGACCAAGTGCTGAAGCCATTACTATTTTTACGCAATTAAAAAGAACGTTTTTAAGGCGTTCTTTTAATATATAATATAATATATCGTATTTAATATTATTAACGCAGGGATGACGTACCAGACAACTCTGTCGTTATAATAACTATTATCATCTTTATAAAATAATTTAATTATTAAGTTATCGTATAATTTCATTCACTAAGGCCTTTCTTTAATACTGAAAAAGTGACTATTTTGTAGCCACTTTATCAGATATTTTCTTGAAATTCCAACTATTTTCAATGTTGAAATCAATTTCAGAGATGTCCATTTTTACTTTATCACCTAAAGTGTATTGTGCGAATTGAGTACCAGTTTGTACTACGTCTGTAGTTATTTCATAAATACCATTATCTTTAACTACAAACTTTCTCATTTTACCATAATTTGGTAAGTATAAGTCAAGTAATGATTTTGGACCTTTCTCTAAAACTTGTGTAGAAGTTCTAAATACCATATTATCTTTAATGATAATACAATTCTTACCATAAGTCTCACGAATAGCTTTAATTCCTGTAGCAACGATTGGTTGACTTACTTCAGTATTAACTTCTTTCTTATTATTTTTTGTAGTATTTTTTACAGTAGCTACTACTTCTACTTTCTTTGTATTAGCTTTCATATCTAATACCTCCTTCTTTAATAAATATTTTTTAGAATTATACGACTGTTATTCGTTTAATTCTGATACTATTATATAAAATAATTATCGATTTGTAAACTGGCCCTGAGCGATTTTATGTATCTTTTTCGCACTTTCTTCGCACTTTTCTCTCTCCCCACTCACCCCAGGCACTTTCATTTTGTTTCTAGGACTTTCAGACCGTCATTTTCTCGATTTTCGCGATTTTCTATTTTCTAAAAAGATAAATTGAGGCCTTTAGGTTTTTTCTCTATTATTATATCTAACTCTCCACTTAGGTCTTAGCCTGAGTAAACCAGTAATGGCCTTAATCAGAAATAGTCTAGTCTGCTATAACCTCCCAGGTTATAGGATGCAAGCTGAAAATTTAAAAATAACTTAGCATATAATATAACTGAGAGATGTCTATAGCCTTCTTGGCATCTCTTCCCCAATGCTTCTGGCATACCTCCTATTTAAAGAAGGCAGAAAGAAGGCAAAAATATGAGAGTAAGTAAACAAATAAAAGCACTATTGACAAACTTAGAAAATAGAAGTACATGTTTGTCGCGTCATGTAGGAGCTATCATTACAACTGAAGATGGTCGTATCTTAGGCCTAGGTTATAATGGAGCTCCTATTAATTTAGAAGATTGCAAAACTAGAAATTATTGCATACGCAAACAAAATAATATTAAATCAGGAGAATGTCTAGATATGTGTAGAGCGATTCATGCTGAAGAGCGAGCTATATTAGATATGACTCCTAATGGTAAAAAGAGTGATGCATATAGACTATATGTGAGTTGCATGCCTTGTGCTAGATGCACTAAATTATTATTAGAGGCTGGAATAAAAGAGATAATAGCCTTTGGAGATTATAATTCAGAATATACTAAAGAGCTATTAAAAGAAGCTAAAATCAAATATATAATTATAAAAGAAGGTGAAGAGTGATGACAGATAAACCATTATTGACAATTGACAAAGAATATTGGGACAACTATAATGCTCAATCAAAATTAATAGTAGGTAATATTACAATTTATTTAGATAAAAAATTTAATTGGTTCAATAGGCTAATGTTCAAATTATTGTTCGGACTAAGGTTAGAAAAAGTAGGAGGTAAAGACGATGAGTGAAGATAAACATATTTATTTTAAAACGTACACAGAATTAAAAAATAAACAATTAGAATTGTTTGGGTATTTTATTCACATGCCACAAAAAGAATATGAAAAAATGAAAGAGAATGAAATAATTGGTTTAAAAATTAGACATAATTATTTTATATTTGAAGAGGTTTAAATGACTAGAAAAGATTTAGAAAAAACATTTTATTTAATAGCTAAATACTGGTTAGGAGAATTACAAGGCTTTATAAAAATAGGAGATAATAAAGAGGAAATAGTCAAATATTTCAATGAGCATTATAATGGTGACTTTGGTGTTACTGAAGAAAGTTACGAGCTTTTAGAAGTTAAAGCTACTGAAATATTAGGAGATAATGATGTATCTAGTAATAATAAAGACTAAATATAATGTGATTAGATTAAATGTAGATGACTATAATTCTCCTGAAGTTCAAGAGATTTTTAACCAACCTTATGTAGAAGAAATTAGAATAGAACAAGTTAAGCAAGATAAAAGTAAAAAACTAAAATTATAAATCCAATGTTTTAGCATATTATATTAAAAAGGAGGAGAAAGTATGATATTTAAAAATAGTAAAGTTTATGATGTATTAAAATACTTAGCTTTAATAGTATTTGATGCTGTTGGATTTGCTTATAGCGAATTAGCAGATGTATGGGGATTACCTTATGGAGTACAAATATATAAAACTTGTACTATAGTCTCTATATTAATAGGAACTCTTATTGGTATTAGTTCTCATAAATATAATAAAATTGAAATTGATACTGATATGACTGACGATGACGAATTATTAGAAGAAAGAGATGATGAGTAATGAAAATATACGAATATGTAGTTAAAAAACCTAAAATTACTTCACCTTATGGTTATAGAATAAATCCTATAACTAAAAAGAAACAACTTCATTGTGGTTTAGATGAAGTATCTAAAATAAAAGATAGAAATTTATATGCTATTGATGAAGGTGTAGTTCAAAAAGTAGTTAACAATCAAAGTAAATCAAAAACTGGTTATGGTAATTATGTATGGGTTAGATATAAAAGATATGGCTTAGCTTTACTTTTTGCTCATTGCTCTAAAGTATTAGTCAATAAAGGAGACAAGGTAAAGAAAGGTCAAATTATAGCTATTATGGGAAGTACTGGAAGAAGTACAGGTACTCACTTACATTTAGGTATTACTAAAATAGGTTCTAATACTTGGCTAAATCCAAAAAAATATTCTATGCTAGAAGATAAACCTAAAGAAACTAAAAAATATTATGTTGTTAAAAAAGGTGATACTTTATCTAAAATAGCTAAAAAGTATAAAACTACAGTTAAACAATTAGCTAAGTGGAATAATATTAAAAATGTTAATGTTATAAAAGTAGGACAAAAAATAAGAGTTAAATAGTCTATACTAAGGAGGCTAAAATATGAATGATAAATATGAACTAGGTGAGGTTATAAAAGATAGTAGCACTAAAGATGCTACTTTTTCGGATTCCTTAAAGAAAATAGTTAATGCTAAAGCTACTGACGAAATGATAGAAAAAATGCAAGGACTAGATTTACTATTTGGTGTAAAATTAGATAATATAAAAGATTGTATGAATGCTATGATGGTAGTCAATGCTTTAAAAGGTTCTGAAAAAGCTTATGAGTTAGTTGCTAAAATGATACATGAAGCTCCTGAAGATACTGCTCCTAAAACAGTTAATCAAAATCTATTTGTTTTACCTGATAAAGTAGAATTAGACTCAATTGCTAATATTCTTAGTGATGGTAAAAAAGAAGTCACATACGACGATATAGCAGGTGTAAATAATGGCTAGACGAATTCCTGAAAATCCAATAGAATTAATTGAACTCTATCCGAAACAAAAACAATTTATTAGAAGTAATAAAGAATATGTTTGTTATGGAGGAGCTAGAGGTGGAGGTAAATCTAGAGCTGTACAAGAGCTAGTAAAAATATATTGTAAGATGTTTCCTGGTATACAGATATTATTAGTAAGACGTACTTATAAAGATGTATTTAAAAACCATGTTATTCCATTACAAGTACAATTACATTGCTTAGTAGATGACGATCCTAAAAGAGCTGCTTCTTGGAGTAAAGATGAAGGAGCTTTTAAATTTGCTAATGGTAGTCGTATTACTATAGGTTATTGTGATAATGAAAATGATGTTTTACACTATCAAGGTTTAGCTTACGATATGGTAATATTAGAAGAAGCTACTCACTTTACTGAATTTCAATTTCAAACTTTTACAGAAATTGTTCGTCCTTCTGGATTTTGTAGAGTTCCTTTTAAACCTAGAATGAGACTTACTTGTAATCCAGGTGGTGTAGGACATGAATGGGTTAAGAGATTATTTATAGATAGACAATATAAAGATTCTGAAAATCCTGATGATTATGAAATGATATATGCTAAAGTTTATGATAATAAATTCATTATGGAAAACGATATAGCTTATGTTAAACGTTTAGAAAATCTACCTCCTGAACGTAGAGCACAAATGCTTGAAGGAGATTGGAATGTATTTAGTGGCTTATTCTTTATAGAGTTTGATGAGAAATATCATGTAATACCTGATGGAAGATTACCTAGAGATGGTAATTATAATTTATATGCATGTATGGACTATGGACTTGATATGTTTGCTTGTTATTTTATAGCTATAACTCCGTATAATGTTTTAGTATTTGATGAGATATATGAACCAGGTCTTATTATTTCTCAAGCGGCTCAGAAAATTAGAGAAAAAGTAAATAATTTAGGTTATAGTATGAATGATTTTAATGCTTTCTTAGGTCCAGATGATTTATGGAATACTTCACAAGAAAATGGTAGATGTAAAGCTGATATATGGGCAGATTATGGAGTACCATTAACTAAAGTAAAAAGAGACAGACCTACAGGTTGGTTAGCTATTAAAGAAGATTTATTAGTTGATTATAGCGTTGCTCCTGAAAAAAGAGCTGATACTTGTAGATTAAAAATATTTAGTAAATGTGTAAATTTAATAAGATGCTTACCTAAATTACAAACCGATCCTAAAAATAGTGACGATTGCATGACTGAACCTCACGAATTGACTCATGCTCCAGATGCTTTAAGAACTTTCTATACTTATTGGTTAAATGTACCTGAAGAAATTAAATCTCAAAGATGTATAAGAGTATCACAAGAAGTATATGAAGATTATTTAAATGCTTCTGATGAAGTTAAAGAATATTTAGAAAATAAATATGGAAAAATATTTTGCATACAATAATAAAAAAGGAGATATAAATTATGGCTAAAAAAATGATTAATGCTATATATAATGGTGTATTTGAAGGAATGACTATAGATAATGCTGAATCACTATTTGAAAAAGCTAGAAGTAGTTATCAATCTGAACTCGATCGTTTTAATAAGTTATATGAATTATATAAAAAGCCTGATTCACATGGTGAATATGATAAAAATATAATTTTTGAACTTATAGAATCAGAAGTAGATAATAATATTTACTATCCAAAAGTTCGTAGTTTAAATGGTAGAACCGATCCAGCTATAGAATTAGAAAGAATACTTCGTTCTGAATTATACGATTATAATTATAGAGAATTTAATGATATTCAAGAAAGATTTACTTATATATTTGGTGGAGCTGTAGCAATGGTATATTGGGACCCACTTAGTAGAAACAGTGCTAGAGGTGGAAAACTAAAATATAAGTCTATCGATCCAAGATGTTTTATTCCTCAATCTGGAATAAATAATGTAGAAGATATGGACTATTGCTTTATAGTTGAATCTTGTACTAAAATGAAAATACAAAACTTATATAATTTAAATACTGAAGATTTAGATTTTTTAAAACAAGATGCTGAGTGGAATATCGATCCAGATTTAATTACAGTTAAAACAATGTTTTATAAAGATAAATATAATCATATTTGTAAATTTGTTTGGAGTGGTTCTTTAGTATTAGAAGATGATGATAATATTTATTCCGATAAATTATTATATTGTACTAATTGTGGAACTGTTAAACAAGCCGATGAAGATGAGTGTATTAAATGTCATAATACAAATTTTGAATTTAAAGATGTTGATAGAAAGAAAGTAAAAGTTAGACTTCAATCTGAAATTCAATTACCTAATGGTGAAGTATTAGATAGACCTATGGAAGAAGAAATAGAAGTAACTCCATACGTACCTAATAGAATTCCAATAGTAATAAGAAAAAATATTAGTTCTACTTCATTATTTGGTATATCAGATGCTGAAATGATTAATACTAGTCAAAAATTAAATAATAGTTTATTAAATAAATTAGCTGAAAGAATTCTTAAATCTGGTTCTTTAATTGCTTTACCTAAAACATTAAGAAATAAATTAAAAGTAGATAATAGTGAATTAAAAATATTATATTATGATACTCCTGTTGAAGCTAATGGTATTATAGTTAAAACTTTACAACCTCAAATGGGAAATGAAGGTTATCTGATGGATAGTGCTTATACTACAGCTCGTCAAACTTTAGGTATAACTAATACATATCAAGGAAGAGAAGATGCTACAGCTATAAGTTCTAAAGCTAAGAGTATTCAAATTCAACAAACTGCAGGTCGTTTAGAATCAAAACGTGAAATGAAAAAAGCAGCTTTATCAAATATGTTTGAATTAATGTTTGAATTTATATTAGCTTATTCTTATGAGTATAGAGGTTATTATGTTGATATTGATGGAGAAGAAACATATAAAGTATATGATAATAGACTATTCTTAGTACAAGATAATGAAGGTAATTATTTTTATGATGATGAATATGCTTTTGATATAGATTTGAGTGCATCATTAGAAAATGATAGACAAGCTATGTGGGAAGAAACTAGACTTAATTTTAGTAGTGGAGCATTTGGTAATCCACAAGAAATTAGTACTATAAGAATGTTCTGGCAAACAATGTATAAATTACACTATCCTGGTTCTAAAGAAGCTTTAGATTATATTACTGAAAGAGAACAAGCCACATTAGCTCAACAAGAAGTAGAAAATACATTCAGACAAAGAGAGTTAGAACTTAGACAAGCTGAAATTGAATCTAAAGATTTAAGTAATGAAATGGAACATAGAGCTCAAAGCAATATAGCGAATGCTAAGCTATTGGATAGTTTAAATAAAAATCAATAATTTGCATAATATAATAATAAGAAGGAGATATTATGGAAAATGATATTACGCTTGATGTATTAGATGCTGTCACTAATACTGATGACACGGCTGATAATAGTGTGAAAAAAATTAAGGACGGAGTTAAACGTTACTCTGAAAGACTTAATGCCGACAGAGAAAAGATTAAAAATCAACTTGAAGCTGATTATAAATCTAAATTATCTACTTTGTTAGGAGTCGAGATTAAAAACTTAACTCAAGACGAAATAGATGCTGCTGTAAAAGCAAAAATCGATAATAGCGATGTCGTAAAAGAAGCTAACCAAATTATTGAAGCTAACAATGCTAAGTTAGTACAAGAGAACCTTGACAATAATATAGCTAAAATAAAAGCTATAAATCCTAGTATTGATACTGTTGAAAAATTATGTGCACATCCTCAGTATGACGATATTAAGGCTAAAGTTGATAAAGGTTATGAATTGTACGATGCTTATATTTCAGTTGTTGGTTTCACAAATAACTCTTCTGCTAATATTCAATCTACAGTTAAACCTAATATTAATTCTAAAACTGTTCCTTATGTTCAACCTGAAACAATGAGTGAGTCAACTTTAGAATTTTATAGAAAGGCTTTTCCAAACAAAACTAAAGAAGAAATTTTAGCAATGTATAGAAGAGATTCAAAGTAAAGGAGAAGAAAAGAGATATGGAAAAAATTTATAATATTAATAACTCTGGTACTCAAACAGTTAAAGGAAAAGTAGTTAAAGGTTCTACTGTTAAAACAGTTAAGAAAGGAAAATAGTAATGAAAAAAATAAATGCTAAATTACTTTCTGCTCGTGGATTTAAGAGTGAAAAAGACCTTACTGATTTTTTGAAAAACTGTAAGGATGAAAACTGGATTAAAGAATTAAAAGAATATTATGGACTAGTAAATAAAGAAGAAGTTGAAACTGAAGAAGAAATTATTGAAGATAAAGAAACTGAATCTGAAGAAGATACAGAAACTGAAGTAATTGAAGATGAAGAAGATACTGATTCTG
>CAMOKF010000006.1 GCA_946617625.1 uncultured Bacillota bacterium | reverse complement strand
AACTATTAACATAATCTTATCTTTAGCATGTAATAATTGATGTTCTCTAATCTCACTCATATCAAAATTTTTAACAGTAAAATTTACTAAGTTTTCGTATTCACTAGGTACACCATTTAAATTAATAAAATTAACCATACAAGGTACACTACCATCATTAACAACATCAACATAAAAAGAATAATAGTCTCCAGGTTCATTAAAACTAGTAGAAAAGTTAACTACTAATTTAGAATCATCTATAGTAGCAGGACTAGTAGGAGTTATACTACCATCTACAGGTTTAATATTATCAAAATAAATATTCCAATCATTTTTACGTAATAAATTAGCACCTAAATTACCTAAATTACGAGTTAGATATGCATATCCAATAGCAATAAACAAAAGTAACACTATAAAGATTTTTTTATTTAATCTAAATCTTTTCATACTATCTAACTCCTATCTTACATAATTATATCAAAATAAAAAAGACTTATAAAGTCTTTAATACCATAAACTAAGTGTATATGGATTAGCCGGAGTACCATTACCACCATTAATGACTAAATTACCATCAATTGCAATAACTGGTGCAGCATATAATTCGCCACTACCATTTCTATAATCACTTACAGTATTATTGTAGAGATATGCAGTTAAAGTATGGGTTTGCTTTCTAAATGAATAAGTGGTAGTCAATGTTGATTCGTCCATTGTTATTAATCCTACCGGATAGGTAAGAGCTCCATTACCTATATCAGATTCATTAACAGTAAATGAATCCCTTTTATTTGGGCAACTTAATATAAAGTCATTATTAGTCCTTCTATAATAAGAAGCATAGTAATAACTATCAGATATTATACCTCCATCTGGATTAAATACATTCAAAACACCAGTAGGAAAACTTCTATCATTACAATATACAGTATCCTTGATATATTTTAAATAATCTAACATATAAGCTTCAAACCAATTATCAACTAATGTTTTAATCTGAGAATTATTAGTTGGAGTAAATAAACTATTAATATATTCATCTAAAGATTGACCACTATTCAGTGTAAGATAGTAATAGGATGTAGTTCTACTATTAGAATTAGCAATATAGTAAGAATATATATACTTTAAAGATGTACAATTATCAGATGTAGTTCCACAAGTATAATGATAATTATATAAATCAGATACATCAGTAGTAGGATTCAAAATAGTAGTTGTATCTATAAGATAATATTTACCATCTACATATTCATAGTCATTTCCATAAAGGATTCCATTATTCATTCTAGTATAGTAATAATTAGATCCAGAAATATAATACATATATCTTGGATTGCTACAAGTTCCACTAGAATTATTACAAGTATAATATCCAGTATCAATATTACTATATCCACCTGTAATCCACTCACTCCTATTCATAGAAGTAGTGGTTCCACCAACAGTATAAGTACCATCATTATTATCTATCAAAGAAGATCCATATATTATTGCATCTGTAAAATCTGAAGGTAGTTGTCTATTTGTCAATGTGTAAATACTAAATTGTCCTGTACCAGTAGCTGAATTATAACTAGCAAGAGTCACAAAATACATAACAGAAGTATTATGGCAAGCATAAGATCCATAAGACCAACAACCACTAACATAATATTTACCAATTAAATCATGTATATCAGTTTCATCATTATATTCAACTGGATCTATTAAATTATATCCATCTCTATCTAAAACTACTTCATCAGAATAATAACCTGTTTTATTGTAATTATTAGTATTATATAAAGAACTCATGGATTGATATGATTCAAAAGATAAACTTGTAGTAGAAGGTTCAATTTCTCCATACATATAACTAATATTAATAAAAGGTCTATAATAAGTATATTGTGAAAAATTTTGAATAGAAGATATTTCATAATTAGAATTAGTACATACATTATTAGAATCCACTGCTCCATAATACATTAATTTAACGTCACCAGTATCTGTTGTTCTAAGTATATTAAAGCATTGACCTCCAAAAACAACTAAGTTATTCTTACTTCCTCTATAATAATAAATCGGCATATCATCATTTGCAGTTTTATAATACTCATAAAATCCATTACCATTTGTACCATTATAATTATCAGATTGAATATAAGTAATACCATTATCATTATCTACAAATTCACTTCTTATATTATCCATTACACTATTATTCTTCATCATAGAATAAATACTTACAGGACCTTCTTGAGCAGTATTATCTGCTTGTATATATTCAAATTCTACACTTAAATCTAAAGATATATCTGAAATTAATAAATCATCTTCTCCTATATCATCATTATACTTAACTTCAACTATTAACATAATCTTATCTTTAGCATGTAATAATTGATGTTCTCTAATCTCACTCATATCAAAATTTTTAACAGTAAAATTTACTAAGTTTTCGTATTCACTAGGTACACCATTTAAATTAATAAAATTAACCATACAAGGTACACTACCATCATTAACAACATCAACATAAAAAGAATAATAGTCTCCAGGTTCATTAAAACTAGTAGAAAAGTTAACTACTAATTTAGAATCATCTATAGTAGCAGGACTAGTAGGAGTTATACTACCATCTACAGGTTTAATATTATCAAAATAAATATTCCAATCATTTTTACGTAATAAATTAGCACCTAAATTACCTAAATTACGAGTTAGATATGCATATCCAATAGCAATAAACAAAAGTAACACTATAAAGATTTTTTTATTTAATCTAAATCTTTTCATACTATCTAACTCCTATCTTACATAATTATATCAAAATAAAAAAGACTTAAAAAGTCTTTAATCTAAATAAAATAATTGATAAGGATTAGAACCAGTACCATCTCCATTAACTACAATTAAATTACTATTAACAGATATAACAGGTTTAACATAAGAAGAACCATAGTACCCCGTATAACTACTAGAATAGCCATCTCCTTGAATTATATTAAAGGCTCGACCAGAATTATATCTTCTATAATACGGAGTCATAGTCCAAAACTCATAACCAGTAAATAAAGGAGAATAATCACTACCTATACCTCCAGATAATTCTAACTCATCTGCAGTAACTAAACCTATAGGATATGTTAAAGCACCATTTCCAGTATCAGTCTCAGTAACAGTAAACGCATCCTTTTTTTTACAAGAAAAAGAGAAAGTATTATTGCTAATTCTATTATTAAATGCAAAAGAAGTATTAATATTCATTGGACCCGTAGTAGTAAAATTAGTAGAAATAATTTTTCTGTCATTACAATAAGGAGTATCTTCTATATATTTAGTATAATCTATCAAATTACTAGAATACCAATTATCAACAAATTGTTTAACAATAGAATTATTAACATTAGCAAATATTCTATCTAACGTACCATTAATATCATTACCATTATTTAAAATAATATATTTTATACTAGAATCAGCCAACTCATAAATAAAACCCAAACTATCACATGAAGCATCCGAATTTAAGCAAAGAAATTTATGATTATTAAAAACAGACCTATCACTCATAGTAGTTATTTTTTTAACATCTCCAGTTAGTGTATATATACCATTTTCATACTCATAGCTTGTTCCAAAATAATGTATTTTTCCAACAGAAATACCAGAAACATTAAAATCTGAAACAGAATTAATATAATATATTGAGTTATCATTATATGATACATATTTACCAATTAATTCTTCTTTATTAGAAGACCAATCAGTATAACGAAACATAGAAGGAGATACAAGTGAAAACCTTCCATTATTATATGTTATAGAATCACTGTAATAAAAGTACCCAGGTTTTTGAGTATAATAGGCAAATAAGCGAGAGTCTTGAATTCCTTGAACTACATAATAATATTGATGTGAAGTATTAGGATTACTACTAGAATTAAGAGTATACTTATGAGTAGATAAAATTTGATCAATATTATCTTTAGTTAGAAGAACTGGATCAACCAATTTGTATTCAAAGTTAACCAACTCAACTCCAGTTCCAAAATATAATGATCCAGAAAAAGGTAAAGAGGTAAAAAGGCTAAGTGAATAATCAAGGTCTTGTATACTATCATTAAGTGACTCACCATACATATAACCATGATAAGTAAAAGCACCAGTACTATTATTAAAAGAAATATTATCAAACCCTCTATCAATAGATTCACATTTATTATCAACTGGAGTACCATTATAAATCATTTTTACTCCACCGGTATCAGTAGTACGAATTATCCTCCAACAAAAACCTCCAAATATTACATTATCTTCAAAATTTTTAGAAAGATTTCTACTATAGTAATAAACTGGAAAACTATTATCTTTTGTACTTGTATGCCTAAAAATACCTTCACCAGCAACAGTAGAATCTTTTGATCCATCTTCTTTCCAAGCAAAAGCTACTGTTTTATACAAATTCATTGGACCAGCAACAGCATTATTATCTGCTTGAATAACTTCTATAGAAACACTTAAGTCTAAAGAAGTATCAGAATCTATTAAATCATCCTCTGTAATATCATCATTATAAGTAACTATAACTAATAACTTAGTACTATCACCAGCATCAATCAATTGATGCTTTTTAACTTCACTATCATCTAAATTTAAAACACTCATTGAAAGAACATCACTATATTCTTCTGGTATACCGCTAGTAGTAACTAATTCTATCATTCCAGGAATTGTACCATCATTAACTACATCAACATAAAATGCATATTTATCTCCGGGAACATTAAATGTAGTACTAAAACTAATATTTAAACCAGTATCATCGATAATAGCAGGAGAAGTAGCTTCAACACTATAACTTAATTTTTTAATATTTTCAAAATGAATATCCCATTCATTAGACTTTAAAAAGTTACTACCAGAATTACCTAATGTTCTAGTAAGATAGGCAAATCCAATAGATATAAAAAAGAATAATACTATAAAAGCTAATTTATTGCGTCTTATTATTCTCTTCATAGCATATACCTCCTATCATACCAATTATAATATAAATTAAAAAAAATAGAAAGTTTTAAACTTTCTACTTTTTATCTTCTTTCTCCTTCTTAGAATCTTTATCTAAAGAAATATCATAGTATTCACGAACTTTCTTTTCAAGCTCATCCTTTAGTTCAGCATTTTCTTTTAACATCAATTTAACGTTTTCTTTACCTTGACCTAATTTCTCACCTTGATATGCATACCATGCACCACTCTTTTCAAGGATACCAGCTTCTGTAGCTAAATCTACAATTTCTCCTTCATGAGAAACACCTTCACCATACATTATGTCTACAGTAGCTGTTTTAAATGGAGGAGCAACTTTGTTTTTAACAACTTTGATATTTGTTCTATTACCAACTATACCCTCACCCATTTTCAATTGTTCACTACGTCTAATTTCAAGTCTAACAGAAGAATAGAACTTAAGTGCTCTTCCACCTGGAGTAGTCTCAGGATTACCAAACATAACCCCAACTTTTTCACGTAATTGATTTATAAAAATACAAGTAGTATTTGTCTTACTAATAGTACCAGATAACTTTCTCAAAGCTTGAGACATAAGTCTAGCTTGTAATCCTACATGAGAATCTCCCATCTCACCATCAATTT
This sequence comes from uncultured Bacillota bacterium, assembly GCA_946617625.1. Taxonomy (GTDB): domain Bacteria; phylum Bacillota_I; class Bacilli_A; order RF39; family UBA660; genus RUG14891. The sequence goes on along the minus strand of CAMOKF010000006.1, from coordinate 44,452 downwards.
CAGCTTGTGGAACTAATGCAGCAACAGAGTCTATTACAATTATACTTATAGCTTGACTTCTAACTAAAGCATCACATATTTCTAAAGCTTGTTCTCCAGTATCAGGTTGAGATAATAATAACTCATCAATATTAACACCAATACGAGAAGCATATTCAGGATCTAGTGCATGTTCTGCATCAATAAATGCAGCTCTTCCACCTAATTTTTGATGTTCTGCAATTGCTTGTAAAGCAAAAGTAGTTTTACCACTTGATTCAGGACCATATATTTCAATAATTCTACCTCTAGGATAACCACCAACACCTAATGCAATATCAAGCGATAAACTACCACTTGAACAAACATCTACTTTCATATGTTTATTATCACCTAACTTCATGATAGAACCTTTACCGAATTGTTTTTCAATATCGTTTAAAACTTGTTCTAAAGCTTTATCTTTAGACACATCTTTTTCTACAGCTTTCATAAAAACCCTCCTAGCTAAATAACTTACACATTAATTGTATAATAGTATTTTCTAAAATGCAATACTTTTTTTCGAACATGTGTTTTATTATTTTTATAACATTTTTTTCTTAAAAAAATAAAAAGCATTTATGAAAAAATGCTTTTTTAATCTCAATCAAACCTAAATTATTCTTTTTCTCCAAAAATAATATTTTTATTTAAATTAAAATATTGTATTGCAGAGATAATAGATAAAATAACAGCTATATATAATAAGAAACCAGAAACATTAATAGGATTCTTAAACATAATTTCAAATGGTAAATTATAGAAGAATGTTAAAACAGTACCAACCATAAGTGTAGCTGTCTTATATTTTCCTGATTTAATTGCAGCTACTACTTTACCCTTACTAGCTGCTTCCATCTTAATAGCATTTACAACTATATCTCTTAAAACTATTACAACTGGAATAATTACATTAATAAATGCATGAGCTGCTAAAATAATTAAAACAGAGTTTACAAGTACTTTATCAGCAATAGCATCTAACATTTTACCAGTATCAGTTACTTGATTATTTTTTCTAGCTAAATAACCATCTAAATAATCTGTAAAACTAGCAATTATAAATATAACACCAGATATTAAATATTTAATATCCATTCCAACTCCTCCTACATAAAGAATTGGAAATTTTACACCAAACATATAAAATGGAAAACATAAAATAAAAATTATGAACCCAGATAAAATAAGTCTTAAAACTGTTAACTTAGTAGGTAAATTCATGAATAACTCCTCCTTACTTTATTATTAATAATTCATCTACTCTAATAGGAACATCGTGAATAGAATTCACAACTACATAAATAGCAATTAATATTATTAATAAAACTAATACTGCTATTAAAAAAATAGGTAATGCATAAGACTTTTCTTTTACAGGAATAGTATAAGGAGATCTAACCTTATTTAATTCTTCTTCTACTTTTTCTTTTGCTTGAGCATTCTTAATATCATCTAAAGATATTTTTGAAGTATGATCAAATAAAAAATTATTAAATTCATCAACTACTTTATCAGAATTTAATCCCAAATATTTTGAATATAATTTAATATATTCCTTTAAATCATATAAATCTTTAAATGCTTTTACATTACCAGCTTCTATATTTTCTAGTTCAGCAACAGAAAGTTCTAGGTCTTCTGCAGCTTCTGCAATATTAACACCATTAGATACTCTAACACGTTTTAAATACGCACCTAAATCTTTCATAATTCACCTCACTAGTTTATAACAATATATAAATAAGCCATGTTCTGTACTTCTTGCGAAGCAACAAACATTTATCTACCGATTACTCAGTCCTTAACTCCATTTTAATTCTTTCGTTAAGACTCCCCTACCAAATTTGGGTTTCTAGCTCGCGGGGTTTACCACGTTTCACTCTTTCGTTTCCAAAAGCATCGTCACTGTGGCACTTTATAGATAAACCATATCAAAAGACTTAGGTTTATTAACTGCCGTTAGCAAAGCTACCTAAGGTTATTTATTCCCTTAGCACGAACACTACAGCCATTACAGGTCTGTGCTAGCATGGACTTTCCTCAAGAATCTTAAAGATTCCAGCGTTTGTCTATATATATTGTTTATTCCTCATCTTTATTCTCTAATTCACTCTTATTACCATATACAGTCTTCTCTAGTTGAGATACTCTACGTATAATATCAACATTAGTCATTTCAGGAACTTCTGAACTACGAGCTACTTCTGCACTTAATTGAGAATTACGTAATTCTTGCTTTAATGACATTATCTCAGCAAGTAAATCAGCTTTTTCTTTTTCTAAACCATTGATAATATTTAAAAATTGCTCATAATCACCAATAATTATATCTAAAAACTGATCAACCTCTTTCAAACGATATCCACGAGTATCTATTTTAAACTCTTTCTTTAAAATATCCTGTGGCATAAGAGAAATCTTATTCTGATACATATTATCACCAATCCCTAACTATAACAATATTATTGCATTATAACTATTTTTTGTCAATTGGTAACCCTGTTATTATATAATAGAAATCAAGCTTTAAGCAAGCATTATTTGCTTTAATAGACATTTCATTTAATATCTTTAGTATTTCACAAGTATTCATTTTATCACCAATAACATCTTAATAAATCTAAAAAATTATTCAATATAATCGACAAATAAACAGAAAAAAATACTTATAATATTTATATAGAAAAAATATTATATATATAGTATAATTAAACATAGGTGATTAGATGAACTACCCAAATGGTATAAAGAAAAAAGCTACAAGTGTAGAATCTACTCCAACAAGTCATAAAAATAGAGGTATGAATTTAGAAGATGAATTAAATCAAACTAATGAATATTATAGAAGTATAGATAAAGCATATATATATAAGAAGCCTACCCCTATTAAAATAACTAAAGTGGATTATCCATCAAGAGATAAAACAGTAATAAAAGAAGCTTTCTTTGCAGTTCCATCTACCACAGATTATAATGGTATATATAAAGGATATTATATTGACTTTGAAGCAAAAGAAACTCAAAGTAAAACTTCATTTGCATTAAGTAATATACATCCACACCAAATAAAACATCTAGAAAACATAGTAAGACATAAAGGTATATCTTTCCTAATAGTTAGATTTACATCATTAAATTTAACTTACTTATTAAGGACAGAAGATTTTATTGATTACTTAGATAACAATGAAAGAAAATCTATAGAATTAGATTATTTTAAACAAAAAGGATATTTAATAAAAGATGGTTACAACCCAAGAGTTGATTATTTAAAAATAGTCGATCAAATTATTGGAGGTACAAAATGAAAAAAGAAATAAAAAGAAAAAGGGTAAAATATTCTCCTAAAAATCAAAAAACAAATATAAAAAACATTAAAGGAAGAGTATACAATAAGAAAAAATTAAAAAGAAAGAACACGATATTATTAATAACTTTAGTTCTCTATATAGCATTAGTAATCCTAGCTTACTTAAAAATTGGAACTATAGGAGCTCTAGGAGCAGCATTTGTATTAGGTTTCCTATTATTCATTTTATTTGTAATACTTAAACTAAGAGGAAAAAGCAAAAAGAAAATAATTACAGTATTAATAATGTTAGTATTAACAGGATTTATTATTGTAATGGGAATATTTGCAGCATTCCTATTCTATATTAAGTCTATTGCTGATCCATTATATGCTGAAAGAGAAAAAGATCTTAATACTAAAGAGACAACTACTCTATATGATAAAGATGGAAATGAATTTGCTAAATTAGGTTCTGAAATGAGAGAAAAAGTTTCATACGAAGAATTACCTGAAGTATTAATAGATGCAATAGTAGCAACAGAAGACTCAAGATTCTTCCAACATAATGGATTTGATGCTCCAAGATTCTTAAAAGCAACTCTAGGACAATTAGCTGGTAATAGAAGTGCTGGTGGTGCCTCTACTCTATCAATGCAAGTTGTAAAAAATAAAATAACAGATGCAAAAGCAGATGAGGGTACTGCAGGTATAATAAGAAAGTTTGAAGATATCTATTTATCAGTATTTAAGTTAGAAAAGAATTATACTAAAGAAGATATAATAGAGTTTTATGTAAATAACCACTATTTAGGTGGAAACATATATGGAGTTGAAGAAGCTAGTGAACACTACTTTGGAAAGACAGTATCAGAGTTAAACTTAAGTGAAGCAGCAATTATAGCTGGAATGTTTAAATCTCCATCATACTATAAACCAGATACACATCCAGAAAATGCAGAAGCAAGAAGAAAAACAGTTCTTTACTTAATGAGACGCCATGGATACATTACAAGTGAAGAAGAAAAGTTAGCTAATTCTATACCAGTAGAATCATTAATAGATACAGTAGAAGAACAAGCTAATCAATATCAAGGTTATATTGATACAGTAGTTAAAGAAATTAAAGATACATATAAGGTTAACGCTTATACAACATCATTAAAAGTATATACAAACTTAGATAGATCAAAACAAGATGCAGTCGACAGAGTATTAAGTGGAGAAGCTTATTCATGGATAGATGATAAAGTACAAACTGGAGTAGCCGTTCTTGAATCAGAGACTGGTGCTATTCTAGCTATCGGTACAGGTAGAAATAGAACTGGAATAAATAGTTATAACTATGCTGTACAAATTAAGAGACAACCAGGAAGTACTGCTAAACCATTATTTGATTACGGTCCAGGAATTGAATATAATGATTGGTCAACATATACATTATTTGATGATGCACCATATCACTATTCAAATGGAAGATCAATTAAAAACTGGGATGGTGGATACTACGGAACAATTACATTAAGAAGAGCACTATCAACATCAAGAAATATACCTGCATTAAAAGCATTCCAACAAGTAGATAATGAAAAAATTGTAGAATTTGTAACATCATTAGGAATTACACCAGAAATAGAAAACGGAAGAATTCACGAAGCTCATGCAATAGGAGCATTTACTGGAGTATCTCCACTACAAATGGCAGCTGCCTATGCAGCATTCTCTAATGGAGGATATTATAATCAACCATACAGTGTTAAGAAAATAGAATTTAGATCAACAGGAGAAATAAAAGAACATGAAGGTGAAAAAGTAAGAGTTATGTCAGATGCAACAGCATTTATGATATCAAGTGTATTACAAGATGTTGCTTTAACAGATGGAACTCCAAAAAACATAGCATGTAAAACAGGTACAACAAACTTTGATGAAATAACAATGAATAATTTAAATATGCCTGGAGATGCAATAAGAGATTCATGGGTTATAGGATATTCAACAAAAACTACTATGGGTATGTGGTATGGATATGATAATACAACAAAAGAATCAGTTGCCGAAGGATATGTATTACACAATGTACCAGCAACAATTCAAAAAGATAGATTATACAGAGCATTAGTTAACTCTGGTGCTATAGAATCAGATAGAGAGTCATTCCAACAACCATCTAGCGTTACAAAAGTTGGAGTTGCTCAAGGATCTAATCCTGCAAAATTAGCTGGTCCAGGAACTAACGCAGTATATGAATATTTCAAAAAAGGTACTGAACCTACAGAAACAGAATATGGAGATGCTACATTAAGTGGGCCTTCAGGTCTAAAAGCTAGTGTTGATAAAACAACTAAGAAAATAACATTAACATGGAACGCAGTTGATCCTGGAGTATATGCAAAAGAGAAATATGGAACATTTGGATATAATGTTTACTTAAATAACAAACTATTAACATGGACTGATAAAACAACTTATACAGCAACAAATGAATTTGGTACATATAAAATAGTTGCAACATATAAAGGATATAGTGGAATTAAGAGTGAAGGTGCAGAAATAACAGTAAAAGAACCTGTAGAAGAAAAGCCAAAAGCCGAAGAAGAACAGCCTAAAGGCGAAGAAGAAGATCAAACTCAAACTAATCCATAATAAAAACACTTCAATTAGAAGTGTTTTTTTTCACGACAAATTTCTTTTAATTTGCAATTCAAACATTCTGGTTTAACTGCTTTACAATAATATCTACCAAAAAGAACTAATTGAAGATGTCTTTTAGACCACTTATCCTTTTTAAATTTCTTTTGAAGCTTCTTCTCTACGCTCAAAACATCATCTTTTAAATAAGCTAATTTAAGCCTTTTAGAAACTCTATCAACATGAGTATCAACAGCTATTGCTGGATAATTATAATATTCACTTAAAAATACATTAACTGTTTTTCTACCAATACCAGGTAAGTTTTCCAATACATCTCTATCTGTTGGAACTACTCCTCCATAATCATTATACAAAATATTAGCTATTTCTTTAGTATAGATGCTCTTTTTATGATAAGAGCCTACTGAATGAATAATATCTTCCAAATCATTAATATTAGCTTCACTCAATTCCTTTAAATTTTTATATTTACTAAACAAAATAGGAGTAACCGTATTAACTCTCTTATCAGTAGATTGAGCACTTAACATAATTGCAATTAATAACTGATAATCATTATGATATATTAACTCACATTTAGGATCAGGAAATAACTCATCTAAATAATCCTCTATCAATATAACATTACTCATCAAACCAATCCCAATCTACTATATCCAAATCAACAGAATCATCTATTTTTTCTTTTTCTTCTTTTCTCTTTTTTCTATTATTATTTACATCTTCAACGGTCTTAATATTATTTTTTCCCCATTCATATAAGATTTTATCTATATATCTAAAATTAGTAACATTGTTCATAACAGCTTCTTTTACAGCTTCTTTTATTAAATCCTCACTCATACCATTATCTAACCATGCTTTACTAATTTCATATTCCATTGGAGTTAAAGTTCGACCAAATTCTTTTTCAATAACTTCAAAAATGTTAGAATTAGAACTATTATTTTCCTCTTTAACAGCTTCATCAATAGTTAATAAAGATAATTTATTATAAAAATCATCTAAAATAATTGTTTCTTCCATTACGTTTTTATCATTAGATAATACTTCTACTCTAATTAATTTCTTATTAGTTAACTTATCAATAAACTGCATTATACTTGCTAAATCTATATTCAAATCATTAGAATATTTTTCAGGATTAAATACATGTTTATTGCCTAAATTATATAAATACATTAAGAAAATAAATTCATCATAATTAATATCTAATTCTTTAATTCTTTTAAAAAAGAATAAAGGTATTACAATATTTCCATCTTTAAAGAAATCCATTATTTTTGAACTCTTCATAGTAATCACTCCAGTTTTCCATATTTTAACACATTTAGTAAAAAAAAGATAGAAGTAGGCTTCTAATCTTTATACTTAGTTTTTATATAATTAGATATAGACTCTTTATTATTAGGTATATTTTTATATAATACTTCATGTTCTACATCTTCATATATTTTAGACATATATTCTCCAGGAGATTTATGCAATATCTCCATTATTTCATCACTAGTAATATCTAACTCTTTTCTACCATGTATTACTAAATTATTATATGATTCTGTTATAAGTTTTATATCTATATTCTTAATACTACCAGCAACACTATTAGCATATAATCCATATTTATATAAAGTCATAGGATCTAAATTATTATGATTCATAGCTATATTAATCATATTAATAAGTTCTTTTTCATTATTAGAAAAAGGATATATATCTACTACATTTAAAATACTCCAAATACCTAAAGAACTATTAGTTGGACCAACATTATGAAGTCTTTCTAACTCTAAGCTTTTATCAAGACCTAATTCTAGCATTAATTCAATACCCTTATATGCATTAGGACTTGAAAATATCTTATCTAATTCTTCTTTTTTTCTCTCATAAGATAAATCCTTTAAATAATCCCTATTTGCAATAATAGCTTCTTTAGTATTATCATCTAACTTAAAATCAAGTATAGTAGCAAATCTTATAGCTCTAAGTATTCTTAAAGCATCTTCATTAAATTTTATTTTGGGATCTCCTAAAGATCTAATAATCTTTCTATTTAAATCATCTTGACCATTTAAATAATCGATAACTTCACCATTTTTATTCATACAAATAGTATTAACAGTAAAGTCTCTTCTAAGTAAATCTTGATATAAATCATCAATATATTTGATTTCACTAGGTCTTCTATGATCAACATAATTTGATTCTTTACGAAAAGTAGTTATTTCATATTTTACTCCTTTTCTAAATATAGTAACTGAACCATATTCTTCCGTAGGAATAGAATCTTCGAATATTTCCATTAATTCTTTAGGAGTGGCATTAGTGGTAATATCTACATCATTTGATGGTAAACCTAATAAATGATTTCTAACATAACCACCAACTAAATAAGCTTTAAAACCATGAAAATCAATTTCTTCAAGTACCTTTAAAGCTGATTCTAAACTTATCATAATCCACCACCTATATTAATAATATCCCCTAAGAAAAGTATATCACAAAAATAAAGAGAACCTATTAATAAGGTCCTCTACTTTACATATATATAATTAGTTTACAGCATCTTTTAAAGCAGTTCCTGCTTTGAAAGTAACAGCTTTTCTAGCAGCGATTTTAACAGTTTCACCAGTTCTAGGATTACGTCCTTCACGAGCAGCTCTCTTAGATACAGCGAATGTACCAAAACCTACTAGAGGAACTTTATCTCCTTTTGTTAAAGCTTTAGTGATTGCTGCAAAAGTAGCATCAATAGCTTTAGCTGAATCTGTTTTAGTTAATCCAGTAGCAGTAGCAACTGCTTCTACTAATTCAACTTTCTTCATATATAATATACCTCCCTATGTTTATTAAGCATATGTTATGCTTACATATTAAATTTACCATGCTTATATTAAAAAAGCAAGAAATATAAAGAAAATTTATTACTTTTTACTTAAATGATTATCAATAGAACTTAATAATCCAATAATATGTCCTAAAGCAAAGAATAATAAGCAAACTATAAAGCTAGCAAACCATATTCCTATCATTAAAGATACATTAAATTCAGTTGTTTCACAGTAATTAGAATAAACTTCATAACTAGCTCCACAAGATGGGAATAGATTACCAAAAAATATACCTAGAAAAACACAAATCAAGAAAATAACAATACTTATTTTTTGATAAATATTTAATTCAATCTTATTGACTTCTTTAGATACAGATTTAACTTTAGGTAAATCTTTTTTTATACTATCAATTTCTTCAAATAATTCCATATTATTTTCTATCCCCCTTACTTTGTTTTTCTTTTAACTTAAGTAAAGTTTTAAATTCCAAGTACTCCCTATATAAATATATATATCTACCAACAAACATTACATATAAAGAATCTAATATACTAATAATAGCTCCATCAGCACTCTTAACAAATATTAAATTAAAAGCTAATAAAACACTAGCAAGAACTATTAAACAAGAAAAATAACTATCAGATGAAATATCATTAAATGGTGATTTATTAATTTTAAATTCACTCCAATATCTAGTATCTCTAAACATAGTATGTACTAAGTATATTAAAGTAACCAATCTAATACTTAAAGTAAGTAAATTAATAATTGATAAAGTTTGAAATACTGATAAGAATGAAGTAACAGTAAATATTGTATATATAAATACCAAAAATAAATTCAAATAATTAAAATACTTCTTACCAGAATAAGTTTTTAAAGCAATAAAATAAATAAGTACTAATACATAGTTAAAATTATGATTAATAATGTCTCTAAATATATTAACTGCACTTAAATTATTATTAATAGCAAAACTTTGACTAAGTAAAATAATTAATACTACAATTCCTATAATGATACTATTAATTAATTTAGAATCATTATACCAATATTTTTTAACTTCTTTTTTCAAATTACCACTCTCCTATAAAATAAGTATATCACAAATAAAATATTCTTTTGCTAGTTAAATAATTATTCTTTTAAAATTTACATATATGTGTTATAATACACATGAATTGGAGGGGATATTATGGCTATACCTACAGTTGCATTAGTAGGACGTCCAAACGTTGGAAAAAGTACCCTATTTAATAAAATATGTGGAAAAAAGATATCTATTATTGAAGATATTCCTGGAGTTACAAGAGATAGAATATATCAAGAAGCACAATATAATAATAAAAAGTTCTATTTAGTAGATACTGGTGGAATAGATGCTACAGAAGAAACATTTAATAACGAAATAAAAATACAAGCTGAAATAGCTATAAAAGATGCTGATGTAGTAGTATTCGTAGTAGATGGAAAAGAAGGAATAACTCATAATGATTTAATAGTAAGAGATATTCTAAGAAAAACAGATAAGAAAGTAATAGTAGCTATTAATAAAGTAGATGTTAAAAAAGCTGAAGAAAATATATATGACTTTTATGAACTAGGATTTGATACATATATACCAATTAGTTCTATTCATAATACAGGATATATAGAACTAATGGAAGAAATCACAAAGAATTTCCATGAAAAAGAAGAAAAAATTGATGATAGAATTAAATTTTGTTTAATAGGTAGACCTAATGTAGGTAAAAGTAGTTTAATGAATGCCTTATTAAATGAAGAAAGAGTTGTAGTATCAGATATAGCAGGTACAACAAGAGACTCAATAGATTCAGTATTAAAATATGACAATAAAGAATATATATTAATAGATACAGCAGGAATGAGAAAAAAAGGTAAAGTATTTGAATCAATAGAAAAATATAGTTTATTTAGATCATTACAATCTATAGATAGAAGTGATATATGTTTAGTAGTTATAAATGCTGAAGAAGGAATAATGGAACATGATAAACATATAGCAGGATACGCAATAGAAAAAGGTAAAGGTTTAATTTTTGTAGTTAATAAATGGGATACAGTTAAAGATACATCAATTCAAGAATTTGAAAAATTAATGCGAGCAGAATTTCAATTCGCAACTTATGCTCCTATCGTATTTTTAAGTGCTCTAACTAAGAAAAGAATACATACATTAATGCCAGAAGTAATTAAAGTATCAGAAAACATTTCTAGAGAAGTTAAAACAAGTGTATTAAATGAAGTAATAAGAGATGCATTCCAATTAAGTCCACCACCTTCCTATAAAGGCAAAAGACTAAAATGTTACTTTGTATCACAAACAGGAACAAAACCACCTAAATTTACTTTCAGAGTTAATAACAAAGGTTTGCTTCACTTCTCTTATGAAAGATATTTAGAAAATAAATTAAGAGAAAACTTTAATTTAGAAGGAACTCCTATTATAATACAATTAAAGAATAGAAATGGAGAAGAATAATGATTATAGGAAATAATAATAATGAAAATAAATTTAGAGATAATAACTTCCTAGATAATGATACTTTTAATAATCAATTTAATGACTATAAAGAAAATAGTAAAATGCAACACAAAAACATATTTGTAAAAGATTTAAAAGATCAAAAATATACAAACGTAAATAATAAAGATGATATGTATGATAAAAGTTTAGCTATGCTAAATGATAGACTAAAAAATGGTCTAATATCATTTGATGAATTTAATAAACAAGTAAATTTACTAGCAAAAAGAAGAAATAATAGTAAATAAAAGTAACCTCCAACATATAATTAGTTAGGAGGTTTTCTTATGTTTGGAGATAATTTCTTTAAAAAAGTAGAAAACAAAACAAATGTTAATAAAAACACAATATTAGATCTAGCTAAAAAATTACAAAATACTGATATGAAAGATGAAAAGACTATAAGAGAAGTAATTCACAATATAAAGGATATAACAGGAAAAGAAGTTTCAAAAGAAAAAGAAGATAAAATAGTAAATGCTATTATAAAAGATCAAGTACCTAAAAATATAGATAAAATGTTTTAAAGAACAAAATAGTTCTTTTTTTATATACATAATCATATAAATTTATTGTATAAGGAGAATGATTATGGATAAACAAGAAATTATAAAAAATATAGCAGCTAGAAGTAATGGAGATATTTATCTAGGAGTAGTAGGAGCTGTAAGAACAGGTAAATCTACATTTATAAAAAAAGTAGTAGAAACTTTAATAGTACCTAATATAGAAAATGAATATGAAAAGAAAAGAGCTTTAGATGAAATACCTCAAAGTGCTGCAGGAAAAACTATTATGACTACAGAACCAAAATTTGTCCCTAATACAGCTGCAAAAATACAGATAGATGACTTCACTTGTAACATAAGATTAATAGATTGTGTCGGATACATGATTGATAAAGCCCAAGGAGCAGAAGATGAAAACGGTCCAAGAATGGTAAAAACTCCATGGTATACAGAAGAAATACCATTTGTAGAAGCAGCTGAAGTAGGAACTGAAAAAGTAATAAAAGACCACTCTACTATAGGTATAGTAGTCACAACAGATGGATCAATTGGAGAATTCGACAGAAAAGACTATATAGAAAGTGAAAAAAGAGTAATAGAAGAACTAAAAAGTATAGGTAAACCATTTATAATCATATTAAATTCAAAAAACCCTTCTCTGCCAGAAACATTAAGAATAAGTGAAAATCTAAATGAAGAATATGATGTACCAGTATTACCTATGAATGTAGATCAGATGACAGAAAAAGATATGTATACAATACTAAGAGAAGCATTATATGAGTTCCCAGTATTAGAAGTAAAGATAAATATGCCAGAATGGATTGCTATTTTAAATCCTGATAACAATATTAAACAAAGTTATATTAAATCTATTAAAGAAAGCGTAATAGAAATAGATAAATTAAAAGATATAGATAAAATAACAGACCATTTCTTAGAAAATGAAGATATAGAAAAAGCATATCTATCAGATGTAGACCCATCTACTGGAATAATAACTGTAAACTTAACAGCTCCACCAAATCTATATAATAAAACACTAACAGATATAATTAAAATAGATGTAAAAAATAAGGCAGATTTACTAAGTCTTTTTCAAGAATTTAATACAGCAAAAAAAGAATATGATCAAATAAAATACGCACTAAAAATGGTAAAACAAACAGGATATGGAGTAGCAACTCCTACTATAGAAGATATGAAATTAGATAAACCAGAAATAGTAAAACAAGGTCCTAGATATGGAGTAAAATTAAAAGCAGTAGCTCCATCAATACATATGATAAGAGTTGATGTAGAATCCACATTTGAACCTATAATAGGTACAGAAGTACAAAGTAAAGAACTAATTAACTATTTATTAAAAGATCAAGAAAGTAATCCAAAAGAAGTATGGAAAAGTGAAATATTTGGTAGAAGCCTAGATCAAATAGTTCAAGAAGGTATTCAATCAAAAATAAATCTTATGCCAGATAACATAAGATTAAAATTACAAAGTACTTTATCAAAAGTAGTAAATAAAGGATCAAATAATATGATCGCAATAGTAATATAAAAAATAAGAGTTAACCTCTTATTTTTTTTACATAATTATTATATTGTTCCATCAGTGCTTCGGAAGTAAATTTTAATTGTCCTTCATCAAAAATATAGTTTTTACTATTACTATTTAAAAAGAAAAATATTTCATTACAAGTATTTAACTTAGTAGTAACAGACTCTCTATATTTTTCTAAATCATTTCCAGATATTTCTAATTTACTTAATACATCATCATTAATCATTAAATCAATGTAAATATTATTATAATAATCTTCTAATTCATACTGTTCAATATTTTTAATAATACTTTCTTTAGAAGACATATTAATTAATTTATCAATTAATTCATTAATTCTATTTAAAGAAGTATTAACTTGATTAATAGAATTAGCAAAATCAGGATCATTACTTAAATTATCATAAGACAATAGCTTACTAAAACTATCAGCAGTAACCAAACTATTAATTTCTTTTATAGAAGAAGAATATTCATTTAAATAAGTTTTAATAGCTTTTTCTACTATAGCATAATCTCCTTTACTAACAATCTTTCTATTAAAATTATCTTTTTTAATATCTAACTTAGATAAAGATTTTATTTCACTCTCAAGTCTCATTTTTTTAAAAGTACCATTTATTGTTAAATAACCTGTACAAACAACAACTAATAATATGACTAAGCTTATTATTAAACCAATAGTTTTACGTTTCATATACCATCTCACCTGAGCATATTATAGCATAAAGAAAAAGACTTATCAAATTAAGTCTTCTATCTTTTTTAATACTTCTTTAGCACCTAATTTAGTAGTACTAGAGAATACAATTAAGTCATCCCCAACTACCAAATCTAATGTTTCTAATATCATTTTTAAATTTTTTTCTTTTTTACTACCAGGAACTTTATCTGCTTTAGTAGCTATAATAGTAACAGGTAAATTATAGTATTTTAAGAAATTATACATTAATAAATCATCTTCTGAAGGTTTTAGTCTAAAATCTACTAACATGAATACTCTTCTTAATTCTTCTCTTTTTTCTAAGTATTCTTCAATCATCATACCAAACTTAGACTGTGTTTTTTTATCAACAGCTGCATATCCATATCCAGGTACATCAATTAAATAAAAAGTATCATTTACTCCATAAAAATTTAGAGTTTGAGTTTTTCCAGGTTTAGATGAAGTATGTGCTAAATTTTTACGAGATAGAATTGCATTAATAAAACTACTCTTACCTACGTTACTTCTTCCAACAAGTAAAAATTCTGCTCTACCATTTTCAGGATATTGACTTCTTCTTGTTGCAATAATATCTAAATTAGCTTCTTTAATTATCATAATTTCACCCCTATAATACCTCATTATATTCTTTTAATAACTCATCAAGTTCTTTTACAAATTTCATAGCGTCATCAAATGTTTTTACTTTTGCTCCTGCAGCCATTTTATGACCACCACCATTATATGCTTCAGCAAGTCTATTAATTTCAGGTCCTCTAGATCTTACAGAAACTCTAATTTGATCATTTTTAATATCTTCTGTCATTGTAACCCATACTGTAACTTCTTTAATAAAATTAAAATTATTAATCATATTACCAGCTGATGCACTATCAACACCAAATTCATTAATAATTTCATCAGTTATTTTTATATAACCTAATCCATTTTCAGTAACATTCATATTTAAAGCTATATAACCTTCTAATCTAACCTCATTCATTGGTCTTAAATATAATCTTTGATATGAGTCACTTAATGAGAAAGGATATTTACTTAAGAATGTTGATACAAGATTAAAAGTAGAAGCAGTACAACTATCAAATAAGAATCTATTAGAATCACTTACTAATCCCATATATAAAGTTTTAGCAATATTACTATCACAATTTAATGGAGTATTTAAGATAAAATTCATTAATATTTCACAAGCAGATGATGCAGTATCATCTATATATTCTAAATCACAAAACTTTTCAATAAATGGATGATGATCTATTTTTATTGAATAAGAAAACATAGAAAAATCTACTGAATCTACTCTTCTTTTATCTGGTGTATCAGTAACTATAAGTAATGCATTATTTACTTTCTCTAACTTGTCTAATTTTCCAATAGAAGAAAACTTAGCACTACCTGATCCTATTGCAATAACTTTTTTTTCTGGAAAAGATAGCTTAATAGCATCTCTTAACGCTAATTGACTACATAAAGCATCTGGATCAACACCTATATGTCTAGCAATTACAATAGTATCATATTCAACAATTTTCTTATATATACTTTCAAACATCTTTCATTTCCTATCTATTCTTAATAATATTTAAAGTATCTCTAGCTATTAATAATTGTTCATCAACATGAAGAACATAAACATCAATAGAAGAATCTTCAGTACTTATCTTTACTTGTTCACGAGTTATATTATTCTTATCTAAATCTATTTTAACTCCTAAACAAGCTAATTTTTCACATATTTCTCTTCTAACAGGAACACTATTTTCTCCAACTCCTGCAGAAAATACTAAAGCATCTGCTCCACCTAATAAAACATAATATTGAGCTATGTAATCAACAACTCTTCTAACATATTTTTTTCTAGCAAGAAGAGCTTTTTCATCACCTTCATCACATTTAGCATTTATGTCTCTCATATCTGAAGAGTACTCACTTAAACCTAAAAGTCCACTGTTTTTATTTAAGTCATTTAGAATTTCACCTATATTTTTTCCTTCTTTTTCCATAACATAAGGAATAATAGAAGGATCAATATCTCCAGATTTAGTTCCCATCATTATACCAGAAACATCAGTAAATCCCATAGAAGTATCAACACATTTCATATCTTTAATTGCTGCTACACTTCCAGTATTACCGATATGACAACTTATTAATCTAAAATCTTCTCGACCATAAATATCCTTCATAGTATTAGCATTACATCTATGAGAAGTACCATGAAAACCAAACTTACGAACACCATATTCTTTATACCACTTATAAGGAACAGGATATAAATATGTTTCTTCATCCATAGTTTGATTAAATGCAGTATCAAACACAACTACATTAGGTATTAAAGGCATAGACTCTCTACACTTTTTAATAACAAGTGAATTAGTTGGACTATTAATAGGAGTAGATTCATCTATTTCATCTAATTTAGCTAGAACATCATCATTAACAATAACTGATTCAGTAAATTTATCTCTTCCTTGTATTACTCTATGTCCAATTCCAGCAATATCATCTACAGATTTAATAACATCTAAACTGATTAATTTATCAATTAATATATCAATAGTATCATCCAAAGAATTAATTTCAATTTCTTGTACTATTTTTTCTCCATCTAATCTAATAGTATAAAAACTAGCATCTAAACCAATACGTTCAAATTCACCATCTACTATTAATTCTTCATCTTTCATTTCATATAAACTGAATTTTAAAGAGTTACTTTGTGCATATAATGATAATATTTTCATATAACTACTCCTTCTTTCAAATCTACTAATATTATACAACAACTATATCAATATTCAAAGAAAAAAGATTGGTTACCCAATCTTAAACACATAGTTTATATGTATCTCTAATAATCATTATTTCTTCATTAGTAGGAATTACATATACTGGAATACTTGATTCAGGAAGAGTAATGCATCCCTCATGAACTTCTTTAAATCCAGCTATTTTATCATTAACTTCTTTATTTAGTTTAATTCCTAATGGTTTTAACTTATCAAGAATTGCTGCTCTAGTATCACTACCATTTTCAAGAACTCCAGCAGTCATAACCATTGCATCAACATTACCATCTAATTCAATATAGTATTCTGCAATAAATCTATTGATAGTATCAACATACATATCTAAAGCTAATTTAGCTCTTTCATTTCCTTCAGAAATAGCTTTCTCTACATCTCTATTATCATTGAATCCACAAATACCATATAATCCACTCTTCTTATTTAAATCACTTGTAACTTCAGAAACATCTTTACCAGATTCTTTACAAACATATTCAATAATTGAAGGATCGATTGATCCACAACGAGTTCCCATCATTAAACCATCTAATGGAGTAAGACCCATTGTTGTATCAAAACATTTACCATCTTTAATACAACTAATTGAAGCACCACTTCCAACATGACAAATAATTAAGTTAACATCTTCTTTACCTAACATTTTTTTCATAGTCTCAGTAATATATTTATGACTAGTACCATGGAATCCATATTTACGTACTCCATACTTTTCATACCATTCATATGGAACTGGATACATATAATTTACTGCAGGCATTGTTTGATGAAAAGCAGTATCAAATACAGCTACATTAGGTACTCCAGGCAAAGCCTTTTTCATAGCTTCTATACCAGCTAAATTTCCTGGATGATGAAGAGGTCCTAACTTAGTTAAATCTTTAATATCTTGTATTACTTGATCATCAATTAATACTGAATCAGAATATTTTTCACCACCATGTAAAACTCTATGTCCTATACCTTTAATTTCTTCTAGTGATTCAACAGCTTTATGTTTGATTAATTCATCTAACATAACATCTACTGCTTCAGTATGATTCTTTAAGAATTTCTCTCCTCTTATTTTTTCTCCATTAATTTTTGTGTTCCAAAAAGAATCTTCAAAACCGATTTTTTCAATATAACCACTTATTACTACTTTTTCTTCTGGCATCTCAAATAATTGGAATTTTAAAGAACTACTACCAGCATTAACACATAAAAATTTCAAATATCAACATCTCCCTTTCACATACATATAATATCAAACATAATTTAATATTTCAATAAATAAAAAAAGGATAATATAAATTATCCTAATTAAATATTTGTAATAACTTGACTTGCTGCAGCATCTGCTTCTTCATTAGCAGCAGTTACATTATAAATATGATTTCTCATAGTAATAACTTTATTATAGAATACTTCATAATTTTGACGAATATTATTATATCTATCTCTAGCTTGATCAGCACCATCGCTTCCCCAATTAGAACCATATAAACTATTCATAACATCATCTATATCATTGAAAATACTCATGATATTTTCTGCATTATTCTTTATTCCATCTGCATAACTTCTAGCTCCAGCATAATCTTTCTCTTCAAATTCATTCATAAATTATACCTCCTAAAATAAATGTGATCCAGCACTAGCATTTTCTTCTTCTGTTCTATTTAAAATAGAAGCAGCTTTACTAATACTTTCACCTAAATCATTTAATAGTTGTCTAAATTGTTCTAAATTATTAGCTTGCTCTTGAAAAGAACTATTAAATTCATTAGCAGACATTCCTTTCCATATAGTCATTAAACCTTCAACATTATTTTTTAAACTAGTAAGTTCATTAGAAAAGTATTCAGAATTTGCTACTGTTTCTTTTCCATTTAAATTCATAGCATTTGTATCAGCATGTAATCCAGACATAAACAATCCTCCTATCTAAACTAATTATAACATTAATAAAAATGCTTTTAAAATATATATTACATTGTTTTACACTATATAGATAAATTAGATAAATCAGATTCTAATTCCTGTATAGCATTAACAGAAGACTTTAAATATTCTCCAATTGCTTTAACTTTAGATGCATTAGACTTAGAAATCTTAACTTGATTATCTACTTGTTTTAAGAAATTACTTTTAGCACTACCATTCCATGTAGATAGATTATTATTAATATTAGTATTATAAGTATTAACATTATTCTCTAACTCTTTAGATAGTTCAATCAAATCATTAGCAGTACTTAATAATTTTTCAAAATCACATACATATTTAGCCATCTAACTCATCTTCTTTCTTATTTAAATATCCATAATAAGGAATTCCATAACCTAAAGGCTTTATAGAGTTTTCATTATAAACATAATTAACTAAATTTTTATCTTCATCTACTTCAATAACTGATAAACCATTAGTAAGAATCTTACTAACTATTCCGTTACTATCAGCTACACCATCGTTATCAGTATCATAAAAAACTATATCACCAACACTAGGAGTATAAGATGCATCTTTAAATGATCCAACAGATTTAAAGTATTCAACACCATCATTTGATGTCTTAAAACTAGGTAATTTTTCATAATCAGTATATCCACTCTTTTTAGCACATAAATCTATATATTCATTTATCCAATTACTATCTTCATTATCAAACATTTTACTAATATCTACACCTTTATTAAGAGCACAATCTAATAATTCATCTCTTATTTTTTGTGTTTCTTCAAAATCATATTGTCCATAATTTTTTATAGACTTAATATCAGTATTAAGAATCTTACTAATATCATTTTCTTCTTTAGATTCTTCTCCTTGAATAATCTTTACAATTGAACCTTGATCCTTAGTAGTAGAGCCAATAATACAAGATATTTCTTTACCATCTTCCATAGTAAATACTATTCTATCTCCTACTTTACCTAAAGACTCATCACATTCAATAACATAATTATCACCAACTCTAGCAATATTATCCTGATATCTATAATCTATATTATTAAATAATTTATTACTACTAGAATCTTTATCTTCAGATATTTTAATACTTGTAATTGCTATAGGTACAACACTACTTATCTTAGTAGTAACATCCCTAAATAAATCTTTAGTTTCTTCTTTCTTATCTTCTTTAGTTTCTTCTTCACTCTTATTAGGAATAGTTTCATTATTACTACTTATATTACTACTTGCTCTTCTTCTACCAGAAGAATATGAAGTACCAGATCTTCTATTATTAGAAGATGAAGAATCATCTTTACCAATTAATTTATTTTGTAAAGAAGTATGAGCATCAACTACAGAATTAATTAATTTAGCAGTACTATTCATTTTATATGCACAAGCATCAATATTACTAGCTATAAGCGATTTAATACTATTAAAATCAAATTCAGAAGTATTAGTATCATAACCTTTAACAGTATCAGCATAAGAAGATACTTGAGAAGATATAGAATTAATAGAACTAGCAGCAGAAGTTACTGTTTCACAATCTAATTTGAATATTGCCATAAAACACCTCCACTAAGCCTTTGGATCCCATTGATCCAATCCATAAGATTCTATTATATTTATTAAACTATTAGCATAATTAACATCTGTAGCATATCCACATTTTTTAACATTTACACAAGCTTCTTTATAATTACTCGAATTAATAACAGGTTGATATCTACTAGAAGTTAATAATTTAGCATGATCTTCCACAGATTCAGCAACAGAATCATAATCTCTAAATGTAGCAGTAATAGTGTATCTTGAACCATCAGGATTTTGCTCACCAGTTTTACATGTTTTTGTCTTACCAGTCCATCCACTACCAGCTTTAATACCAAATATATTATTACCAATAGAAGAATTTCCCCAACCAGACTCTAATATAGCTTGAGCCATAGTAAGAGAAGGTAAAACACCATATTTGTTATAAGCCTCAACTGCACCATCTTTTAGTGAGTTAACAAAATTTAATCTATTACCAGATAAACCTGCAGGATTTGAATAATCACTAGCTACAGATCCTTTTAATTTTAATAAAACAGAAGTTGCATCTTTATCACCTTTAGCATAAGCATCAGCAACCTCAATCATATAATTATTAATAGTATTGTAATTATCAGTCATATCAGTAATTAAACTATCTATCTTATTAAACATTTCAATTACATTATCACATACTGGTCCCATAAAAGTATTATTATCACTAACTATGTTTTTAGCACTATTAAATCTATTTTGACAATCGTCAATCTGACTTTTTAGAGTATTAGTAGTATTTACTGCATCAGTAAATATCCCATAATCAGATACTTCAAATTCTTCCATCTAATCACACTCCTAATTATTACCAGTATATCTAAGTACTCCATCCCATGGATGATTATAATAGTTACCTACATCTATTTCTTCACCAGTTGAATCACCATCACTACCATCATAATTTTTATGAGCACCTACATTCTTACCATTACCAATATACATTTCTGTATGACTTCCTTCACTTAGTAAAACATCTCCAGGTTGTAATTCAGAAACATCTGGATTACCGGGAATCCATGTAAATCCAGAATTTTCAAATGATTTTCTCATATTACCTGTATAAGTAGCACCATTTTCCTTAACAGGAACACCTGCATTTTCATAAGCAGAAATAACAAAAGAAGAACAATCGTAATTAGGATCTCCCCATCTAGTACTTTGAGAATATCCATATGAATTATCATCAGCAATTGACAAAGCCCAATTAATTGCACTATTAACAGTCGCAGAATTGGAATAGTTACCGCTTGATAAGTTACTACTTTTATTTGGATTACCCTCTAATTTATATGAAGAAGCAGAACTTAAATTACTTTCAATCTGACCTTTTAAACTTTCAATTTGACTCTTATAACTAGAGATCATTGACAAATAATGATTAATAGCATTTGAATCTTTATTATTAACAGCAGAATGATAATTACTATAAGCATTATTTAAATTAGTCTTTGCAGTTTGATAATCATTATACAAATCACATGCCCTAGCAAAATAATTCATCTGAGAATTCAAATTACCAATATAATCAGATGAAAAAGCAGTAGATTTAGATACAAGATTATCATATGATGTTCCATTCCAAGAGCCTGCTAATTCACTAATAGTAGAATTATATTTTTCAAATAATGAAGAGATTCCACTATAATCATTATCTACTTGTCCACCACTAACCATAGAGACCACCTCTATTATAATTTTATCATTACTTACAACTAATAACAAACTATTAAGAAAAAAAGATGTAAATTATTACAAAAAAAAGGATAGAAATCTATCCTTTATTACTATTTTTTATTCTTAGCCATTTCAACTAATCTCTTAGTCATTTCTCCTCCTACTCTACCATTATCTTGAGCAGTAGTAGCAGCACCTAAATTAACACCAAATTCATTAGCTATTTCATATTTCATATCATCAACAGCTTTACTAGCTCCTGGTACAGTTACTTTAGCTGCATTTCTAATCTTAGCTTTAGTAGCATTAGATTTTCTTCCACGTGCCATAATTTCACCTCCTAAATATAGGATGTGAAATTATAAAAAATTAATACATAAAATTATAATAAATCACTATATGAATTATCAGTACTATCTACTTTAATTGTATTTAAAGTTTCTACCGCTTCATCTATTAAATATTCATAATCAAACTTTTCTTCTTCGTATATAGCAGTATCCATTCTAGGATTAATAACTGGATGTTTAGGTACAAATACAGTACAACAATCTTCATAAGGTAATATACTAATATTAAAAGTATCTATTCTTTTAGCTATATCAATAATCTCTAACTTATCCAAACAAGCAACTGGTCTAATAACAGGTACATTAGTAACACTATTTATAACATTCATACTAGTTAGAGTTTGAGATGCAACTTGTCCTATAGATTCCCCATTTACTATTACATATCCTTTATACTTTTTACAAAGTCTATCCATAATTCTATACATCATTCTACGCATTATAGTAATACAATACTCATCTTTACAATTTCTATATATTTCTTCTTGTATCTTAGTAAAATTAACTACATGAAGATTAATACTATTACCATATTCAGCTAATTTTCTAGTAAGATCTATAACTTTATTTCTAGCTTCAATAGAAGTATGAGGAATTGCTTCAAAATAAACACAATCTAGTTGTACTCCTCTTTTCATAGCAAGATATCCAGCAACAGGAGAATCAATTCCACCACTAAGCATTAACATACCCATTTTTTGAGTACCTAAAGGATATCCACCAGCTCCATCATACTCTTTAGAATAAATATATGTCTTATTATCTCTTATTTCTACTTTAATAAGTAATTCAGGATTATGAACATCTACTTTAATATTAGAAGTATTCTTTAATACATGACCACCTAAAACATTATTAACTTCATAACTATTTAAAGGAAAAGATTTGTTACTTCTTTTAGTCTCAATTTTAAAAGTATTTGGGTTATCATTCATTACCATTTCTAAAACAACATCTTTAATACATTCAATATCATTATCTACAATATTAGCAACATTATACTTATGAATTCCAAAAACTTTATCAATTTCCTTCTTAATATTAGAAAAATCTTCATCCCTAAATTCTATATACATATGAGCTCTATCCTTAATAATAGATACATCATATTTTTTTAATTTATTAGATACATTATTAGATAAAGTATTAATAAAAAAATTTCTATTACCCTTTTTAGTACTTAATTCACCATATTTAATAAGAATTACTTTATCCATATAATCCCCTCCAAACATGCTTATTTTATCATAATAATTATAATTAATAAAGAAAAAGAAGTTCATAGAACTTCTTATTTTTCTTTAGGTAAATTAATTAACTTACTAATATCCTTAATTAATAATCTAGAACTATCTCCATAATACATTAAATCTAAACTAGCATTAACTTTAAATTTATCATTAGTAATAATAACATCACTATTAACATCTTCATAAACCGTATATTTATCATTCTCATAATCATAAATAGATACTGTTTGACTAAAAGTATTAACAATAACATAAGATAATCTAGAAAGATTAATTACTTTATCAGAAAAGCTAACTTTAGAATTAGTAGTAATAAAATATAAGTCTTTTCCATCATAAATTATAGAATCAAATAATCTTCTTTTTACAAACTTATCTTTTACTACAACTTCATCAAATTCATTATAAGCTTCACTAAAATAATTTATCTTATATTGAGTACCCTCTAAAGGATAAACTATAGACATATTTTTAGGAAATATTACTTTTTCTATATCACTATAATATAAAGGAGTTGAATCTAAATCTGCTTCTTCATTTTCAAAAGAAATTTTAGAAATTTCATCTTTAGTTTTATTAATAGATATTTTTCCACTATATTCTAATTTAATACCATCAGAATACATATATAAATCATTATCTTTAACAACAATAACATCTTCATCTTTTCTTAAAGTTATAAATAAAATTACTACTATTATTATCATTATAAGTAATAACCATTTTATATTCTTTTTAGAAAAAATCATCTTAAGAATTTTCTTCATCAATTCTCTCCCTCCTTACATATTTAGTTTTAACAACAGAGCTATTAATATTTCTTAATAAGAAAAATGTAGTATACAAAATAATAAATATTTTTAACATTATATCTCCTAAGAATACATACCAAACAAATCTTATATCTACTAAATAATTAGTTAATAATCTACTAGATATTAATGCATAATATATAGCAACACTACTAACTGTTTCAAATAATAAATTCTTAATATTTTTAGAAAAAATACCAAATAATATAGAAAATATTACTAACATAAATACATGAACAAATCCAATAGACGATGAATCAAACAATGTCCATATAATAAATATATATCTTATTAAAGAAACAGATAAAGCTAAAATAGTAAAATTATCTATCTCCATTAATAATCCATATAAATTTATTCTTAATCCAGATAAATCTTTACCTGGTTTTTTTAATATAAAATAAGATATTACTTGTAAAAAAAGAATAAAGAATACATAGAATAACATAAATTTAAAGAGAATACTCATAACGTTATTTAATGTCATAAATTCTCCCTTAATATCAATGAAAATTCATTATTTGTATTTACATAGTATCCATTAATATTCTCAAATGTTCTTGTATCATCTTTATTCTCAATATCTATATTTCCTTGTATCTCTCCCAAAATAGGCATATAATCAGGCATTATCAAAAGATTATAATCCTTACTTTTAATACGTACAAGTTTCACATTCTCAATTACTTCTAATCCATTAGATATTGAGAATACTTTTACTTTAATGAACGCTTCCATGATAATCACCTATAAATAAGAACTTACTTTCATCTTCTTTATCATATGTTCCATTTAATATATTTTCAACATCTATTAATACATCTTCAATTTTAACAAATTTACCAGGGATATTAGTATAGTTCTGAGCAACAAACATAGGTTGAGTAAAATAATTTCTAAGTTTTCTTGAACGATAGAATATCTTCTTATCTTCTTCACTTAATTCTTCAATACCTAATACAGCAATTATTTCCTCTAACTCTTCATATCTAGTTAAATACTTTAATGATTCTTCAACTAAATCATAATGCTTTTGTCCAATCTTCTCTATATCAATTGATTTAGAAGTTGTTTTAAATACATTTACTGCAGGATAAATACCTTTTTCAGCAACTTTTCTATCTAGAACTAATTGTCCATCCATGTGAGATAGAATTGTCTGAACAGCTTCATCAGTAATATCATCTGCTGGAATATATATAGCTTGAAAAGAAGTAATAGAACCATGATCAGTAGAATTAATTCTTTCTTCAACATCACTAACATCGGAAACCATTGTTGTAGGATACCCATTTTCAACAGGTACATTTTTTAACTCATTAGAAATTTCTGATTTAGCTTGTACAAAACGATAAATATTATCTACGAATAATAATACATCTTGTCCTTTAACATCTCTTAGATATTCAGCTAAAGTAAGTCCACTATATATAGCCTTACTTCTAGAAGTAGAGTTTTCTCCCATTTGACCAAAAACTATACACATCTTATCTAAAAGATCTGATTCTTTCATTTCATCATACATTTCTTTACCTTCACGAGAACGTTCTCCAACACCTACAAATACAGCATTTGATTTTAAAGTCATATATACATTATTAATTAACTCTTTTATAAGAACAGTTTTTCCAACACCTGCTCCTCCTAATAAACCCATTTTAAATCCTTTTTGTAAAGGAGCAAAGAAATCAATAACTTTAATACCTGTCCATAAGATATCACCATTAATATTAACTTCATCAAGATTTAAATTTTTATCATAAACTCCTCTAGTATTTTGACTTACTAAAGTACTAGAATCTAATAATTCTCCATAAGAATTAAATACTTTACCGATAGCAGCATCTGAATATTCAATTTTTAAACTTTCTCCTATACGAGAAACATCTAATCCTCTCTTTAATCCAATAACTGAATCAAAAGGAATAGTAGTAGCAACATTTTCATCCACTGCAACTACTTCAAAACGATATTCTTTACCATCAACTTCACATTTAAGAACATCTTTAATATCAATCTTAACATTATCATCCAAAAAGACTTTAACATTAAGTTCTGAAATTGAAATAATTTTACCAATATTCATATACTAACTACCTCATTTCATAGTTATTTTCTATAATTTTCAATAATCTTTTGAAAATCTTTTTGTTTTTTCCATTTTCTTTCTTCTTTAAATTTCTCTTCTTCTAATTCATCAATTTTCTTTAAAGACTGATTAGTTAATTGTTGTCTAATAACATTTTCAGCAGCATAACTATTCATTTCACAAATCTTTAATTCATAACAAATAAATAATGCAATTAAGTTATTTAACATTGGAGTAAGTTCAGTCTCCATAGCAAAATCTTCATCAAAAGTTTCATTATCTCTTTCTTCATCATAGTCTACAGGAAATAATTTTTTCTTTGTAAATTCCAGATTATTAACATTATGATAATGGTTATAAATAACATTTATTTCTCTATATTTTCTATTTATAATAGCATCATATATTATTTTTTCAACATCACCAAATTTGTGGAAGAAGTCTTCTTTAGTAATAACTAATTCAACATTATCAGTAGCATCATAAGCATGAATCTTTCTACCAATAATAATTTTGTGTTCCCTATCCAATCTAACTTCCTTATTTATTGAGAAGTTGAAATCACTACAAAATCCTAAGTCATTACCAATATAAACATTCAATATTGGAGCATCACTCTTAGGAGTAATAGCTTTCTTATCAAGAATAATATTCTTGTTATACATAATTTTTCTAATAATACGAAAAAGCTCTTCTTCTGTATCAAAATACATAGCGGCTTTTTTTCTTGCTTTATCAACACGAAGAAGAGAGTGAAAGTTCATGACTTTTACAACATTACGTACAGCCATACTATATCACTTCTTCCTCTTCATGTACTTCTTCAACTAAATTTTCATTTACATGTACATTAAAATTATTAGGATCAAAAGAATCTGTTTCTTTATTATCAATATAGTTAGAAGAATCTTCTTCATATAGAGGTTCCTCTTCTTCTGTATCAAAATCATAGTTTATAGAAACATTATCTAAATCATTATTTCTTTCTTCAATTGATTCATCTTCTTCAGTTTGAGGATTATCAATTGAAACATTTTGAGAAATATCTGTATCAATATTAATAGTTGAATCCATTTCTACTTCAGGAATATTATCTTCTAAATTAGTAGGTATTGAATCAACTATTACAGGTTCCATTCTTATTATTTCTGGCTCCTCATTATCTATAGTAGCAGCTTGTTCAACTCCCATAGTTAAATCCATAGGATTAAATTCACTTCTTAATTCTCTTTCATCAACAGCAGAAGAGACTTCTTCAGAAGATACTATTTGAGAACCTTCAAAAGGAGAATAATCATCTTCTGGTGTAGTAGGTAAAGCACTTGTTTCAACAGTAGACATTACATCTTCAGGAGAAACAAATGTAGTTTGCTCTACTGGAGTTTCAACAACTACTTCATCTTCTACTTGAGGTACAGTCTCAACAGCTTCTGCTACTTCTCGATGAGTAATATCATTACTATCATCAATTGTAACTTCTTCAGAAACTGGAACTTCAGAAGCTTGTGATTCAACAACTTCTGATACCTCAGGTTGAGTAACAGTTGCAGAGTCATCTATAACTACTTCTTCATTAGTTTCAACAGGAGTTTCCAAATTATTAACTTCATTAGGAACTTCAGGTTGAACAAAATCAGTAGAATCAATTGATGCATTATCATCAATAGCAACTTCTACAGAAGTATCTCCAACTACCTGATTAACCTCTTCTTGAGTAATTTCCTCAGGCATTTGATTAACAACTATTTCTTCAGGCATTTGATTAACTACAGGTAATTCTTTTGGCATTTGATTAACAGGTACCTCTTCAGGCATTTGATTTACCTCAAACTTAGGTTTATCAGAAACTACCTCACTATTATCAAATACAGATCCATCTTCTGGAATAGTATTATTATTTTCAAAAACTTCATTATTAGATTCAATTATCTCACTAGTCTCATTAGCATCGCTTTCCTCTTCAGTATCAACAATACCTATGAACATATCCATCATCTCTTGAGGAGACTTAGGACTAAACTTGTATTGCATCATATTACCTAAGATAATTTTACCTTCCATGAAAGAGTTCTTTAATTCAAAACTCATTTCATCCATATTAACTAACTCATAAACACTACGAGTTTCTAGATAACTCAATAACTTACGTCTTACAGCAGAACCAATAATCTTCATTTCTTTATCTTGTACAGCTCCACCTAAACGAGAAACAGATAAACCATAATTGATAGCAGGTTTCTCACCTTTTTGGAAACTCTTTTCAGATAAAACTATTTGTCCATCTGTAATAGATATTATATTTGTAGAAATATAATCAGTAATATCTCCACCTTTAGTTTCAACAATTGGAAGAATAGTAACAGAACCACCATTCTTATGTTGACAACCTTTTTCAAGTAATCTTGAATGTGTATAGAAAATATCAGCAGGATAAGCATCACGTCCTGGAGTCTTACCAGAAATCAAACTTATCTCACGATATGCTTCAGCATGTCTCTTTAAATCATCTATAACAACTAATACGTCATAACCCTTCATCATATAGTCTTCAGCAATACTAAGTGCAAAATAAGGAATTAAAGAAATAACTGGAGGTAACTCATCATTAAATGCAGTAATTATAGTAGTATAATCTAAAGCACCCTTCTTCATTAATTCAGAATAAATATTCTTAACTTCTTTTTTAGTCTTACCAATTGCTACATAGAAACATAAAACATTTTGATTCTTTTGATTAACAATTGTATCAAGACCAATTTGAGTCTTACCAGTTCTCTTATCACCTATTATTAACTGCCTTTGACCTCTTCCTATAGGATACATTAAATCAATACCAGTAATACCAGTAAGTAAAGGTCTATTAACAGTACCTCTATCCATTATAGGAATAGTCTTTCTTTCGATAGGCATATCAACTAAATCACTAAATACCTTACCAGATAATTTATCAACTCCAAATAAATCAATAACCCTACCAAAAGACGAAGGAGAATAACTACCAGTGTATAAAACATTAGTAGAATAAACCATATCACCCACATTAATAGGAGAATCAATTTTTAATACAGCAACAGTAACAGTATTTTCATTAATACGGTTAACGTAACCAATTGCTTTATTAGCAATATTAATTTTTTCATAGAACATTACATTATTAATACCAGTTACTTCAATTATGAAGTCTCTAACATTAACAACAGAACCAATTTCATAGATATTATCATTATTATTAATTTCAATTATTTTGGCATCGATTTGTTTATCTACATAATCTTGTTCCATGAAATGTCACCTCCTATTTTAGGCTATAGTCATAAAGTTTACCTTTATAAACGATGCATATACCTCTAAAGATATTCTCATCAACTTTAGTTCTAATAAATTCATGAATTGCATCATAATTTTCATCTTTAGAACCAACATAAACATAAATATAAGGATCAGCTTCATCAATAATTTTATTAAAATAGGAAATGAACTTCTTAATATCAAAGCTCTTATACTTTTTCTTAAAATCATCAACTATATAAGCCAATTCCCCCATTATTCTTCTTACTTCTTTTTCTTGTTCACTTTGACGCATAGATATTAATTTAAAAATCATCTTCTGATCAAATTGTCTACGTACGCTATCATATTTATTATACTCCAAAACTAATTCATTTTGAAAGTGTTCTTTAACAAATCTTTGAACTAATTTTACTGTATCAATATTAAACCTTTTATCTACTTCTTTCATCTTCTTAAATATCTTCTCATCTTTATAGTCGATATTCTTTGTATCATAAAGATAAACAGAAGTATTTACAGGAGTATTTTTTTGCTCCAATAATAATTGTTTTTGTTTTCTTTCTATATCCCTTTTTAATCCTTTTAGTTTTTCTTCTCTTTCACTTATTAAATCATCATATGCCTGTAGCTTATCAACAAAGAAATCTTTAGATTGTTGATTAACCTTAGCTACAGTCTTCTTAAGGAAGAAAAACATAACTAGGATTAATAAAGCTACAAAAATTAATAAAGCAATTATTATAACTAATTCCATATTAGCTTAACATTGGATTAAAATATAGTAATAGGAAAACAAATGCAAATAAGAATAGTAAAAATACTGTTGTTACAATCATTAACGTCATAACTGAATGAACAACATCTCCCTTAGTTTCAGGGTTTCTACCAACAGCTTCTGCTACTTTAGAACCTAAGATACCAATACCTATACCAATACCTAAGAATGCTAAACCTAGCATAGTACCTATAGCAGTAATTGTAGATGCTAAAATTGTTTCCATAAAATTCCTCCTTAACCATTTATGAATTTAGTTTGAATATTAGATTCAACTACTTCACCATCATATTTACAATCTTCTAGTTTTAATAAAACTTCATATCCAAATGAACTATCACAATAAATAACTCCATTATATCCACCACTTCTGGTAGCAGCAGTGACATTAACATCATCTCTACCTAAAACAACTCCATCAGAGTAAACTACCACAGCAGCAGAATCATAAGCATAAGAATTATCAAAAGTAATATTATAATAAATTATTTTTTTAGCTAAATTAATCTTAGTAATATTCAAAGTTGTTTTATTCTTAGTAGTTTTTACAACAAATGAATTAGAAGTATCTTCTAATATAACATCAGAATTCTCACTACTAGAATAACTATATCCAAATTTAATAGAATATTCAGTATTAGAAGTTAAATTTCTAATTCTATTTCTAGTTAAATCTTTATTTAAAATAATTCTATTTTCATATCCATCAGTACCAGTAATATCTAAAAATACAGATATATACTCTCCTTTAGGATCATTAACAGTATAATATACATCAATATAAGAAGCAGCAGTATCAACAGAAGTAATAAATGCAGTTTTAATAATATTTAAGTCATTAGAATTACTATTATTATTAGTAGTATTGTTAGTAGTGTTATTATTAATTATTGTACTAGCAGCACTACCTGATGCAGCACCATTACCAGTTGCACCATTATAGCCATTATAACCATTATAATAGTTGGAATCACCATTATTACCATTATTATTGTTATTACTACTATTATTATTGTTATTATTACTACTATCATCAGTAGTAGCTGTTTCTTCTTTAGAAGGTTCTACATATTGATTAGAACTACCACTTACCTTCTTTAAATCAATAGTTCTTTTACTATTTGGAATAATTAATTTTTCATTAGCTACATCAAATTGATATGCTGAAGTATTTAATATAATTGTACTAAGAGTTTTAACATTTAACTCATAATTAAGTAATAATGCATTACCACTCTTATCTATTTCTACTATTAAATAACTATCAGTATTAATTTCTTTATTTTCAGTAGTAATAGATTTAGCAACTATTAAATACTTTCTATCATCTAACTTATAAAATAATGATGAAGAGTTTTTAGATACTTCTAATTCACCATCACTATAAGTAACATCTCCATTAGTATCTATTCTATAATTAGTTCCATATACTTTTATAAACATATCTTTTTCATTATATAAAACAACATCATTTCCTAAATTACTAACTTTGTTTTTTCCATCTTCTCCTTTGGTAGAAAGATAAAACTTTTTATCCCATCTTTGTTGTAAAGTACCATCATCATCCAATTTAACATAACTATTTTCTTTATCATAAGTAAATGAACCAGTACTTACAGTATATATATTCTTATCATAACTAAATGCAGTATATATACCATAAGCAAATAATCCAATTACTAACAAAACAAGAAAAGAGAATAATACAAATAGTCTTATATTCTTCTTTCCCAATTTTCTCTTCATATTATCCTCTCCTTCTAGTTATTAAAAGTAACTATAATCAATTTCTTGTTCATCAACAACTTTATCATCAGAAATAAATTGTAATTGAACAACATATATACCTTGAGAAGTTAATGTTTCAGGTAATGTCATATAATAAATTGTTGTTCCACTAACTGTCTTTGGTATAGGACTAAATGCAATATCATTATTATAAGATGTACCATCTAAAGAATTATAAATGATATATCTAACATAATCTATATCAGTTATTTTATTTGAATTAACAAAGTTCAAATCAATTTTTGATTTATTAGTAGCATTAGCAACAGCTGATATTGTACCTACACTTATACTATCAGGATCTAATGCTCTTGTAGAATACGTATAAGTATTCAAAACAGGTGAATTAGTATTATTAATATCTAAATAATAGAATATCTTTAATCTATACCTCTTACCTTCAGTAAGATTATCTACTATAAATGTTCTTCTGCGAACATCTGTAGTATAGTAATTACCACTAAATATAGATGTTACTGGAATTTCAGTTCCAACAGAATCTAACTCATATAATTCAATAGAATACTTACCACCAACAACTACTTGATCAGTATCATAAAGTGTTACTTTAAATTCAAGAGCAGAACCTGTAACAGTTCCTCCAGTAAATGTAGTAGCAGTAACTCCGACATAAGGACTTCTCAAAGTACGTAGATTAAATCTATGAACACCAATTGTTTCATCCAAAGCTATCCATTCACCATCTAAAGATGATTGAACATATGGAGTAATCTCAACTTTATAAACAGAACCAAAGTCAAAATCACTACCTGGAGGACAAGGAATAGTCTTAGTCATAGAATATTTAAATCCAACATCAGGTTCTATATTAATACCTGTATCTTCATAATAATATTGTAATGTAACCGGATCCATAACCTCTTTAAATAGTTTATATTCAATTTTGTCATAACCCATTATACGATCCAAACTATAAGTAATTAAAATATTCTTTTCACTATAAGAAACAGGTCTATAAGTAGCAGTTATATCTGAAATACCTACACTTAATAAAGTTCTAAAATAATAAATTCTATTTTCTGAATTATCATCTAAGTCATACAATTGAGTATAAGTATACCCACCTTGACCATCACTTACATAAGCAAAGAACTGTAATGCATAATAAGTTCCTGGAGTTAATCCACTTATTTCACATACACCTGAATTAATTTGGCTAAGAGTAAATTCATAAGGATCTCCAGTATTAGTAATATAACTACCAACATCATCAGTATATGATAATTGAGCATATATCTTAGAATCCCTTATATTTGATTCTCCAAAACCATAAACTTCAGCTAAAAAGCTAACACTTTGAATAGCAGGAGAAACATCTAAAACACCATCTTCATTTTCTAAACTAATTCCAGGCCTAATTTGATAGAAAGTAAAGGTATCATTACCAGAACAAGTTAAATTCTTAGTAGCTAGTTGTTTTAAATTATAGTATGTACCATTATCTTTAATACCACCATTGCCTATATTCATAGACATATCATATCTATAAGTTGTACCCATTTGAGACAATCTAAATTTATTAGATGCAGTAGTCATACTATAGATAGATCCTCTAGCAATATCACTAGTAACAAATCCACCAGTATTATTTAAAGTTATGTAATCTCCTCCACCATAAATATCTTTAACACTCTGTAAAGCAACATAATCAGTAGAAGGAACCCAACCTATTAAATCATTATCATAATAAGCAGAAATACTTATACTAATAGGTTTACCTATAAATTCAGATAAATCATACATATCAACAACAGCATTATCACCATTTAATTTAACAAAATCTTTTACAATAGTATTTCCTTCACAAGTAAATGTAATCTTTAAAGCTGCTATATGAGATATAGCTTCCGATAACTTATCATAATTATCAATTGAAATTAAAATACGGTTAACAGCTTCAGTATGAGTAAAGCTTATATTAGGTAAAGTATATTTATCATCAAAATATTGATCTAAATAAACTGAAGATGTAGGATCAGTATTTTTGATTAACATAGAATCAGCTACTATTTTCAAATATCCATTATTACCAAAATTAGTAAATGTTACATCTTTAAATGTTGATGTATTCTGAATAGTTTGAGTATTGGAATTCAATAAAGTACCAGCGGAATCATATAAATTAGCAGATAAACTAGATCCAACTAAAGCATTATCTACATCAGACATTGTATATTTCATAGTAATAGAAGTATTAGTACTAGATGCAGGATACATTGAAATAGAAGCTGCTTGTTTAGGAATATTTATTCCCTCAGATTTTAAAACCTTATCCTCAGAGGCTGGATATCTAGAATCAGTAATACCATCTTTATTTAAATCAAGTCCTCCTACAAAAGAGAATACATATCTATGACCTCTATATAGTTTTCCATCATTATCTTGTGATGTATTAGGAGTACCATTTTCAAACCAATAGTAAGCAGAATCAATAGATCCATCTGGTTTAAATGTCAATGTTTGTCTTTGATTTTCAATTTCAACAATATTATCTTCTCCATAAGTATAATCCCAAAC
Organism: uncultured Bacillota bacterium; assembly: GCA_946617625.1. Taxonomy (GTDB): domain Bacteria; phylum Bacillota_I; class Bacilli_A; order RF39; family UBA660; genus RUG14891. Next base: position 9,394 of record CAMOKF010000006.1, on the reverse strand, counting down.
AAAGTAATTTAAATAAGTTCCATAATGTTTAGTATTATCAAAATTAGCAGTTACTTTAATACCAACTATTGTATTAGCATCTAAATCATCATTATGTTTTCCATAAGTACCAGCATCTTTATTTCGAATTAATGTAGTACTAAACCACTCTTTAGAATCTGGATCAGGATCATCCATAAATCCATTAACCTGAACAGTAACCTCAGAATTAATTAAAGGAATATCATTTTTAAAATCTGTATAATCCTTAGCATCAGTAATTACAATAGTATAATATTCAGAAGATAAATCTGAACCATTTAAGTTAAAGAATGAAGGAGTAATAGTAAAGCTTTTATCATAATAAGCATCTTTTAAAGTACTATAATATTCTCTTTCATCACTATCAACTTTTCTAATACGTTTAACTAAAGTTCCTGAAGTATTAGGCCCATCATATAACAAGAAAGTTAATTCACTAAGAGTAGATGCTTCCAAAGTATTATCAGCATCATTAACATTTAAAAGTTTAGCTTGAATACTAAATGCTTCAGTAACAGAATCAGTATCAACATTAAATAATACATCAAGTGCATTTGTAGCTTTAGTTTTTACTATTACACTTCCAACATGATAATAATCAATAGCTGGATTATTATCCATTAAATTAACAGAAGCATATAATGAAATTGTATAAGTTTCGTTAGCTCTTAAATTATTCTTATTAAAAGGAATAATAGCATTTCCAGAAGTTACTGTATAACTATAAGTAGTACCTATTGAATTAGTATATACAACTGTCATAGGTTTATCATAATCAATTGTACCAGCTGGATCAGAAATAGTAATATAACCATTAATACTTTCAAAAGTAATACCACCAGCTTCTTCATTTACACTCCACTCAATTGTTGGAGATGCAACACCATCCATTTGCATGTTATTACTATATCCAGTTGAATACTCTATATATTTTTCATTATCATAGAATAAAGCAGTAACCTTATAAGTATAAGGAATAGCTCTTTTAATACTAGAATTATCAATAGCTAAATCAACAGAAGTTAAACTAGTTTTCTCAATAGTAGTTATTGGTTGAGGATTATCAGCTAATGTTCTAGCATCATATACTTCATATATATATTTATCTACTCCATTATTAGAATCAACCATATTATTTAGTTTTAAAGTAAATAAACCAGATTTCTTGTCAATAGAGAAACTAGGAGTACCCATAGTAGGTTTTGTTTTTAATGTTTTTGCACTAATTTCTATAGAATAAACATCAGCAACTATTGTATCTTCATATAAAATATTATCAACGACAACAGAATATTTAGTATTAGGATTTAGACTTCCAAATAAAACAGAAAGTCCATCACCGCCCTTAGCATTTTCTTCAGTAACTTGTTGAACATCTTCAACTTCTCCTGAAGAATTAATTAGTTTAACATCAGCACTCTTAACTTTTGAATAATCATCAATTTTAACTTTAAAAGCAAGTTCAGTAGCACTATAGTAATCTTTATCTATAGATATACCAATAGAACTAGTAACAAACAATTGTTGAACTACATCCATAGTATATTCAATATCATTTTTCATATAGTGAATATTACTAATAAGTGAATAACTAGTTTCAGGTGATAATGTATCACAATAAACATCTAAAGTATAAACACCAGCATCAGATTCTCTTTCGTAAACAACTCTATTATTACTATTTTCAACAATAGTTGTATAAGTAGAACCAGTAACAATTGAATCAGGATCATTTATTGTAATTGTACCTTGGAATTCATTTGCAGAAACTGACACATCACTAACAGTAGCGCTAGGTAATACCAATTGATTTTCAACTACCTCAGTCTCAGTTTGTTGATAACTAGAAGAACCAGCATCAATTTCAGGAGTAGTAGTATCTCCTCCAGAAGCACCTCCGCCTCCATTACCAGCAGAACCACCATTATTGTTATTTTGTTCTTGCTCTTGTTCTTGTTTATTTTTTTCTTCTTCTTCCTTCTTTTCTTTTTCTATCTGTTCTCTAATATCTTCAATAGGAGTAATATCAATATTATCATCACTATCAATAATCATTGAATTCAAATTAACAATAGGTTCTTCTTTATAAAAGAAATAACCATTATCTAGATTAAGAGATAAATCTCCTAAAATTATTAAAGCATCAGAAGCAACAGTCTGATATGAAGTATCCTTATTTTCAATCTTTAAGATTCCTTCTTCAATAACACTAATCTCTACATAATTAGATTTAATTGTAGTAGAAGTATTATCATCTAACTTAAGTTTTATATTATCACTAACAAGTAAATACTTATTTTCAGATACTCTAACTATAAATTGTTTAAATTTAAGTTGTTTTCCTAAATTATCAACATAATAAGTTCCACCGTTATATTCAAGTATAGTTCCTTCAAATAAATTATAATAAATTGGAACTTTATCATTAATATCTTCTAAGTTTAAAATTACACCTTTTTTTAGTAGTCCAATAGAGTCATCATCATAATGAATAAAAGATGCTTCAGATACTTTAACTTTTTTACCATTAGTATCTTTAAATTCAACATTATTATCAAAACTATTCTTATAAGAAGTATTATCACTGAAATAGTATTTAATAGTTTCATTATCATCAGTATTTTTCTCATTAGAAGAAGCACTAGTAGTATTTAATATATAACCAGCTCTAGTGAATGATTTAAGAGAATTTTGTTGAACATTTATTGCCATATAAATTGTAGCACCAATCATTAGAAGTACTGATACTACAATGAAAAACATCTTCTTTTTCATTATCTTCACCCTATCTTTTAGACTACTTACCTATTTTATTACATCTATAATATTATCATAATTTTAGCAATAGTTCTATAGTTTTTCTTTAAATAAATAAAAAAAGATGAAACTAATTTTCATCTTTTTCAAAGAACCTTACATCAATGTTTTTATCCACTAATGATACAGCACTTAAAGATATATCTAAAGAGTTTTTATATTCACCTTTATTAAACTTAGATTCAGCCAAATCAAGTCTAGAAGATATCTCATCACTTCTATCTCTAAATCTGTTTCCATAAACTATCATCATTTCAGCATATCTAGCATTCATAATCATATTATTTGTAGTATTATAAAGTTTCAAAACTAAATCTCTAGCAGTATCCACTCTAGTGTTTAAAACTTTGATAACAATAGGAGTTTTTTCCAACTCTTTTACTACTTCCATAATAGCATCACTAGCTTCACTTAATTCTACAAAATAGTTATTGGCAATAACAGGTAATTTAAATGACCTAATATTATACTTGCATTGTCTAAGAAGTCCTTTGATTTCTTCTAATTGTTCTCTCGCTCTTTGTTCATCTTCATACATATTACCTAAAGATTTAATAGCAACATCAAAATCATCTTCCATCAAAGATAATCTTCTCATTAAATTTTCTAATTCCTCATTAACTTGAGAATATGGAGAAGATCCACTCTCAACCTTAGCTAACATTTTATTATAATCATCATTAATAACAACTAATACTTTATTAACTTCATCAAGTATATTTAAATCTCCATCACTTAAATCATACATATTCTTAATATCATCAAGTTGAGCATATACATCTTTAACTAAATTATTAGTACCTTCAATTCTCTTACCAAAATCTATAGATAACTCTTCATAAGCTTTTCTAGATAATCTTTCTTTTTCAAAATCTATAAAAATCGCATCATAATAGTCTGACATAGTTTTTAAATCAAACATACAGCCTTCAAGATTTAAAACTTTTGCCTTATCAATAATTAATTCAATATTCTTTTTAGACTCTTCAATATTATAATCAATATTTAAATAATCAAGAGGATAACCAGAACTAACCATATCATCATATGTTTGCTTAACTTCTCTAATTCTATTAGGTAAAGCCTGTCTAGCCATTACTAGAACATCTGGCATTTCATTAATAATAATTTCCATATGATCAATCATTTCATATAAAGCTTTAGTTATATGTACAACTTCAGGATAATCACTAGAATCCATTACTTTTTCAAAATCTAAAAATCTCTTTTCGATATTTTCTAGTTGCATTTCTATAGCTTCTTGCATGTCTTCATATAAATGTTTATGACTTTGAAAATCATTATTAAGCTTTCTATATTTAGTTTTTAACTTAATAACAGAAGATCTATATTTTTCTTCACTTTTACTTAAATTTTTAATTTCATTTAATAAGTGATCTGCACTTTCACGTACTTTATATATTTCAATTTCAATTTTAGCTATTCTATATCCACAAGATTTATAATCTCTCTTATCAACAAAGAGATCTAGATCTATTAACATATCATCGATATGAGATAGTCTATTTTCCTTTAAATTATTAAATCTATCTTGCCATCTATTGTATTTTTCTTCCATTCTATCATTTTTTATAATAGGTTCTACCCTACTTAATTCAAGTAAAACAGGAGTAGATGCAACAACATTTCTTTGTATCTCTAAATCCTTTACTTTATTACGATAAAAACGAAATCTAATTTTTTTAATTATTTCTATAATAACAATTAAAGCAATAATAACAAGAATGACAATAGATCCTATAATAAGAAATTCACCTTGCATATGCTCACCTCAACATCTTCTTACACTATATATCATAATTTTACCACAAAATTTAGACATTTTTCTACTAATTTATCAAAATATAATTAATTGTATAAATAAAACTAGTAAATTCCTTGACATATCAACAATATTATCATATAATTATAACTGCAATTTCCTTGAAACAGCATGTTTAGAGTAATTTAAAGTGTTTTTCAAAAATAAGTAGCAATAGCTGTTTAAGTGAAAGAAAAACTCCCTAAGTTACGACTAAACAATTCATGAGATATTGTAATAAAAAGAAAGGAGATTATATTATGTCAAGATATACAGGATCAAGTTATAAACAAGCTCGTCGTGTTGGATTCTCAATTTCAGAAACTGGAAAAGAATTAGCTAGACGTCCATTCGGACCTGGACAACATGGACAAGACCGTAAAGGAAAACTATCTGATTACGGAAACCAATTAAAAGAAAAACAAAAAGTACGTTTCATGTATGGTTTAAACGAAAGACAATTTAGAAAAACTTTTGAAGAAGCTGCTAAAATGAAAGGTATTCAAGGTACTAACTTCTTAAGATTATTAGAATCAAGATTAGATAACTTAGTATTTAGAATTGGTTTTGCATCTACTCGTCGTGGAGCTAGACAATTAGTTAACCATGGACATGTAACAGTTAATGGTAAAAAAGTTGATATTCCATCATACAGAGTTAAACCTGGAGATGTTATTTCAATTAAAGAAGATGACAAAAACATGAAAGTAGTTACTGAATCATTACAAAAAATTACTCGTAGAGTTGATTTCATTACTTATGATGAAGGTAAAATGCAAGCTACTTATGTAAGAATGCCTGAAAGAAATGAATTAAATGCAGATATTGATGAAGCATTAATCGTTGAATTCTATAACAAATAAAAAGAACTTTATAAAGTTCTTTTTTTATTCATCAATTTCAAAAGTTTCACAATATAAATTAGGAATATTACAATCAATAAGATTACTATTTAAATCAGTTCCTAATATTAGATGCCTTAAAGCTCTAATAGGTGATCCATGAGAGACAACCAATATGTGTTGTCCCTTATTTTTTTCTTTAACATAATCTAAAAAACTACTAGCTCTCTTAAATATATCTTGAATAGGTTCAACACCTCTATCACTTGAATTAAGATTATAATCCCAATACTTTTTAGGATCATAGAACTTTCTAGGCATTCCTTCAAACTCCCCTAACTCACGTTCTATTAATCTATCATCGGGAAAAGTTTCCACTCTATCTCCAACAAGTATTATTGCAGTCTCTACAGTTCTTAACATTGGTGACATATAACAAAAGTCAAATTTAGTGTCTTTAAGTTTTGCTTTTAACAACTTACATTTAGTTCTACCATTATCACTCAATAGATTATTTTGTCTTCCCTGGCACAAATCTAACATATTTTGTTCAGTTTCCGCATGTCTAACTAAAGTTATTTTCATATTACACACCTAAATTCTTCAAAGAAGTTGAAAACATAAATACTTTAGAACTAATATCAAAGTCGGACTTTCTAGAATCTCCAACAACTATATATTTATCATTAACATTTTTAATATCATTAAATGAAACATTTCTATTAGTAGAATACTTAACTACAGATTGCTCTAATAAATCATAATTATATTTTCCAATTATACCATCACTAAAAAATTCACCATCACTAAATGTTTCAATATTACCAATAACAATAATACTATCATTAGAATCTAATAATAATTTATTAAAAGAAACATTAGACATTTTTTCATATTTTACTTCTTTTAATAAAGAACCATCATAACCATAATTAAGTATTAAACCATAAGTATTTCCTTCAATATATTTAGTAGCACTAATATATAAAGAATTGTTATAAGAAATAATAGAGCTAAAGCCATTATCATTCAATGTTGGATAATAATGATTACTTATAAGATTACCACCTAAATCAAATAAAGATAATATACCAATATTATTATCTACACCAACTAAATATAAACAATCATTTACAAAAACTAAATCATTATAAATAGCTCCATTATTACCAGTATATTTTCTCCAAACCTCATTTAAATCTTTATCATATTTAATTAAAACAGCTCCAGAATATAAAGCAGTATCATTAGAACTACTACCACAAGCTATATACCCATCTTCTACACTTATAACACTATTAAAATATGAATTACTAACTACCTGAAAATCATTATCTTTAATGATTTCACCATTAATATCATACTTAACAATTAAAGCAGTACGAGTTCCAGAAGAATATTCGTTTTTAGTTGATTCATAACTTCCTACAGCAACAAAAGTACTACCATCCTTAATAACAGAATTAAAACTAGAATTATAACCTTTATTATAGACTTTTTCTATTATCTTATTATTTGAATCATCATACACAGAAAACTTAGCTTTCTCTAAACCATAAGTATTATGATTATTACTTCCAACAATAACATAACCGCCTCTATCTAATAATACAGAAGAATTACTTCTATCAACATAAGTAGTAATCTTTCTTTCCATAACTACAGATTCTTTTTTATTATTAAATACAAAAAGAAATAAAAAAATAAAAGTGATAAAAACAAATAATAAAAGAATACATATGATTATCTTCTTATTCTTTCCCTCCATTTATTAACACCTTTCCTTCATCCTCATTTTACCAAAAAAGAATAATTAAAAAAAGATGTTTAGCTTAAATTAAACATCTTTTTTATTACTTTTTACTAACTATTTGTAAATACCTATATAGTATTTCTTTTTACCTCTTCTTATAATTAAATATTTATCAAACAAACACATTTCTTTTCCAACTATTTTAGATACATCTGTTTCTTTTTCTCCATTGATTGTAATTGATCCATTAGTAATAAATTCCCTTGCTTCTCTTTTACTAGAACATACTCCACCATCAACTAAAATATCTACTATATTTTTATCTTCAGATATTGTAAATGGTTCTAATCCTTTAAAAGCATCATTTATATCTTTTTCTGTAAATGATTTAACATCACCACTAAATAATGATTCACTTATTTTAATTGCTTGTTTGCAGCTTTCTTCACCATGAAGATCAGTGATAATTTGTTCAGCTAAAGTTTTTTGTGCAATTCTCTTTTCTGGCTCTTTATTATGTTCTTCCATTACTTTCATAATTTCTGATGGAGTTAAAAATGTTAATACTTTTAAATATTCTTCTACTTTAGTATCATCAGTATTTATTAAGTATTGGTATAATTCATAAGAAGAAGTTTTATCTTCATTTAACCATAAAGCATTCCCTTCACTCTTACCAAACTTTTTACCATTAGCATCCAATATTAAAGGCATAGTAAATCCATAAGCTTCTTGACCAGTAATCTTTCTTATTAAGTCAATACCTGTAGTAATATTACCCCATTGATCTGAACCAGCAGCTTGTAAAGTAACACCTTTTTCTCTAAATAAATGTAAGAAGTCATAACCTTGAATTAATGTATAAGAAAATTCAGCAAATGTAATTCCAGTTTCCAATCTTCTTCTAATAATATCTTTATCCAACATATAGTTAACATTAATATATTTACCAACATCTCTTAAAAAGTCTGTGAATGAAAATTCCTTCATCCAATCATTATTATTAACTACCTCTACATCTCCACCTACAATTTTCTTAACTTGTTCTTTTATTCCCTCAAGATTAGCCTCTACTACTTCCTTAGATATAATCTCTCTTTCACTTGTAGGTCTAGGATCACCAATTAATCCTGTAGCTCCACCAACTAACAATACAGGATGATGTCCCGCTTTTGCTAATCTCTTAGCAGTAACTAGTGATGAATAATGACCAATATGTAAGCTATCAGCAGTAGGATCTGTACCCCAATAAAAACTTAAATGTTCATTATTTAATTTATCTTCTAAATCATCTCCAGCTATATCTTTAACTAAACCTCTCCATTGTAATTCTTCAAAAAAACTCATTTCTTTCATTTTCTTTCCTCCTCTAGTTTTAAATCATAAATAGTTTCTAAATCATATCCATAATCTAAATATATGTCTTGAACATCCTTAGTAGTAATCATATCTTTAGATATATCTAAAGCCTTTAAAGTATTATACACAGCCTCTTCCGAAGGTCCCTCTATTTCTAAATATGTAGGTATTAAAGGCCAATAATCAATATCAATTTCTACTCCATTTAAATAATATTGACATCTACGATTTTCTTGATATCCCTTAGGTTCATATCCTAATTCTTTTAATATTAAGTTAGCCCTATCAAAATCATCTACTTCAACCTCAAGTTCTTGAGTCCCATCAATTTCACTAGATACTAAGTTTTTAATAGTTAATGTTGTTTTATCACCATTTGTTCGAAGTCTAATCCATTTACCTTCTACTTTAGGTATAAAATCATAAACATATCTTTTTTGAATTAAATCCCATTGTAGTTCAGCACCAATTTTTTCTAATTTTTTCTTAATATCTTTTACATCAATTTCTAATACTCTTACTTCATATTCAGTATGCATATTTATTCACCTCCAATAAACAAAAAGAGATATTCATCCAATAAGGACGAACATCTCGTGGTACCACCTTAATTCGTAAGTAACATATTACTTACCTCTTAATCTTAACGCGACTAACGACTTTTCTCCAAATAATGTAACTTCAAAATATACTTTTCTTAGTTTTCACCTAACCACTAAGTCTCTATATAAAAATATATTTCTACTAATTTATTCATCAACAAAAACTAACTATATTATA
>CAMOKF010000005.1 GCA_946617625.1 uncultured Bacillota bacterium | reverse complement strand
AAAATTATTTCCCGGGAAATAATTTGACCTTAATAAAATAAACTATTGTGGATAAAAAAATACAAATATAATAGTTTGTAATTAAATGTAGTTCTTTTGATAATAAAAAATTGAATAAAATACAAAATTTAAAAAAATATTTATAAAAATTGTACGTTGATTGCGTACTACTTTTTTTGAAAAAAACAGTACGCTCTATGCGTACATATTTTGATAAAAAAAGTGATGCAATTATTGCGCATCACTTTTTTCACTATTACTATCTTCAGAAATTATTTGAACAACTTCTGTTACTTCAGATTCAGAACCGTTCTCTTCCTCTTTTTCTACAATAGCAACGGAAGATACTATTTGTTCATCTTTTAAATTGATAAGTCTTAATCCTTGAGTTGCTCTTTTTAACACTGAAACCTGATTTAAAGGCATTTTCATAACAACACCACTATCAGTTATCAACATTAAATCATAATTATCTATATTTTCAACTCTTTCTAAATCAGCCATTAAACCATTCTTTTCAGTAATATTATAGGCTTTTACACCTTTACTACCTCTATGAGTTAAACGATATTCACTTACAGGTGAAATTTTACCAAAACCACTCTCTGTAACAATAAGAATATTATCATCTTCTGTAACAACATCAGCACTAACAACTGTACTTCCATCTAAATCCATACCTTTAACGCCAGCTGCAGATCTACCCATCACTCTAACTTCATTTTCATCGAATCTAGCCATCTTTCCGTTTTTAGCACCAATAACGATTAAACTTTTTCCACATGTCTTGTTTACACTAATTAGTTCGTCATCATCTTTCAAGCTAATAGCTATCTTTCCACTCTTTCTAATAGATTCGAATTCATTTACTTCAGTTCTCTTAACTAAACCATTCTTAGTAACAAATACTAAATATTTAACTTCTTCATCATAATTAATATTTAATATCGAACTAATGTTCTCATCTTTTTCTAGTGGTAATAAATTAATAATTGGTAAACCTTTAGAAGTTCTAGAAAATTCTGGTATTTCATATCCTTTAATTCTATATAACTTACCTTTATTTGAGAAGAAGAATACAAAATCATGAGTCTTTAAAGATATCATATGATCAACTATATCCTCTTCATTAGTTGTCATACCCTTAATTCCAACTCCACCACGATTTTGAGTTTTATAAGTATCTCTTCTCAAACGTTTAATATAACCATTTTTAGTTAATGTCAATATAACATCTTCATTTGGAATTAATGATTCATCTTCAATATAATCTATTGCTGTCATATCAATATGTGTTTTACGCTCATCTCCGTAACGTTCTTTAATATCTAGTAATTCCTCTTTAATTACTCCTAAAATACGCTCATCACTAGCTAAAATAGCCTTTAAATCTGCTATTTGAACTAATAAATCATTTAATTCGTTTTCAATCTTTTCTCTTTCTAATCCAGTTAATCTACGCAATTTCATTTCAAGAATAGCATTAGCTTGAATTTCAGTTAACTTGAAATTATTCATCAAACCATCTCTTGCTTCGTCATCTGAATTAGCTGCTCTAATTAATGCTATAACAGCATCAATATTATCCAAAGCAATTTTTAATCCCTCTAAAATATGAACTCTCTCTTCACATTTATTTAAATCAAATTTTGTTCTACGAATAATAATTTCTTTTTGAAACTCAATGTATTTTCTTATAATATCAATTAAACCTAAAGTTTTAGGAACCCCTTGATCTAACATTAAAAATATAATTCCATAAGTTTTTTGAAAATCTGTGTGTTTATATAATTGATTTAAAATAACTTGAGCATTTGCATCTCTTTTTAAAGTTATAGTAATCTTAATACCATCCTTTAAATCAGAATGATAATCAGAAATACCTTCAATTGTTTTATTATGAACCAACTCTGCTACTTTATTTTTTAAGTCCAAAGTATTAACACCATAAGGTACTTCATCAATAATTATATATTGTTTACCATTTTCTTCCTCAATAGTAGCTTTACTACGTATAGTAATAGTTCCTCTACCAGTTTCATAAGCCTGTCTTATTCCACTATTACCCAAAATAATAGCTCCTGTAGGAAAATCAGGTCCTTTAATATATTGCATCATTTCATCTAACTCTATTTCAGGATTATCTATATATGCAACACATCCATCAATAACTTCACTTAAGTTATGAGGAGGAATATTCGTAGCCATACCAACAGCAATACCTGTAGTACCGTTAACTAAAATATTAGGAAATCTAGAAGGTAAAACAGCAGGTTCTCTCTCACTCTCGTCAAAGTTAGGAGTAAAATCAACCGTTTCCTTATTAATATTTCGTAATAATTCTAGAGAAATTTTAGATAATCTAGACTCTGTATAACGCATTGCTGCTGCACCATAACCCTCTATATTTCCAAAATTTCCATGACCATCAACTAGCATATAACGATAAGAAAAGTCTTGTGCCATTCTTACCATTGCTTCATAAATTGAAGAATCTCCATGTGGGTGAAATTTACCCATAACATCTCCAACAATTCTTGCACTCTTTTTATGAGGCTTATCAGGAGTATATCCTGAAGAATACATTGAATATAAAATTCTTCTGTGTACTGGCTTTAAACCATCTCTTAAATCAGGTAAAGCACGAGCAACTATAACACTCATTGAATACTCTAGAAATGAGTCTTCTACTTCTTTTACAATATTATTCTTTTCTAAACGATCCATACCTTACCCTCCTATATATCTAAGTTTTCAACATAAGTTGCATTAGTTTCAATAAATTCTCTTCTAGGTTCTACTTCTTCACCCATTAATTTATTAAAAACTTCATCTGCAGCTTGTGCATCTTCCACAGTTATTTGTCTTAAAATTCTTTTATTAATATCCATAGTTGTCTCATTTAATTCTTCTGCATCCATTTCTCCTAACCCTTTCATACGAGCTATATCATATTTCGTATTAGGAGATAATGTTGCTAGATATTCATCTCTTTCTTCTTCATTTAAAACATATTTAATAACTTTACCATGCTTAATACAGAAAAGAGGTGGCTGAGCAGCATATACATGACCTGCTTCAACAATAGGTCTAAAGAATCTATAAAATAAAGTTAATAGTAATACACGAATATGACTACCATCAACATCAGCATCTGTCATGATAATAATTTTATGATATCTAAGTTTAGACAAATCAAATTCTTCACCAATACCAGTTCCAAAAGCTGTAATTATAGTTCTTATTTCTTCGTTATTTAAAGCTCTATCTAATCTAGCCTTTTCAACATTTAATATTTTACCTCTTAATGGAAGAATAGCTTGAGTCATTGAATTTCTACCTTTAATAGCAGAACCACCGGCAGAATCTCCCTCGACTAAGAATATTTCACATTCACTTGCATCTTTACTCTTACAATCAGATAGTTTTCCATAGAAATTTGTAACATCTAAGTCACCTTTTCTTCTTGTTAATTCCCTAGCTCTTTTAGCAGCTACTCTTGCTCTACTTGCAGTCATTGCTTTATCAACAATTATTCTTGCTTGATCAGGATTCTCCATTAAAAATCTTTCAAATGCTTCAGAGAATATATCATTTGCTACTTTTCTTGCTTCAGCATTACCAAGTTTTGTCTTAGTTTGACCTTCAAATTGAGGATTTGGATGTTTAATAGAAATAATCATTGATAGTCCTTCTTTAACATCATCACTTGATAAATTGTCGTCCTTTTCTTTTAGTATATTATTATTTCTTGCATAATTATTAAGAATTCTTGTTAATGCATTTCTAACTCCATCTTCATGAGTTCCACCCTCTGGAGTAATAATATTATTAACAAATGAATAAATACTTGAATTATAAGTTTCATTATATTGTAAAGCTACCTCTAACTCTATATCATAAGTAACTTCCCCTTCGCCTTTTCCTACTTTAGCTTCTCTATGATCTTCAACATATATGACACTATCATGAATTGGTTTTTTAGTAGAATTCAACATTTGAATGTATTCAATAATTCCACCTTCATAATAAAAACTATCTTTTTTATCTTCTTCTCTTTCATCATATAAAGTAATGCGTAAACCTTTATTTAAAAAAGCAAGTTCTCTTAATCTAGTTTTTAATATGTCATAATCATATACTGTTGTTTCTGTAAAAATTTCATCATCAGGTAAAAAATGTACAGTAGTTCCAGTTCTTTTTTCATCACACTTATCAATTATTTTTAATTGATCTTCTGGTTTTCCACCCTTACTAAATCTTTGATAATAAACATTTCCGTTTTTATATACTCTAACTTCTAACCAATCACTTAAAGCATTTACAACTGATGCACCAACTCCGTGAAGACCACCGGATACCTTATATCCTCCTCCACCAAATTTTCCACCAGCATGTAACACTGTATATACAGTTTCTACTGTACTTTTACCAGTTTTAGGGTGAATATCAACAGGTATTCCTCTACCATCATCTTTAACAGTAATACTATTATCTTTACCAACTATAACCTCTATATGTTTACAATAACCAGCTAGTGCCTCATCAATTGCATTATCTACAATTTCCCAAACTAGATGATGCAAACCACGAGATTCAGTTGAACCAATATACATACCAGGACGTTTTCTAACTGCTTCTAATCCCTCTAAAACCTGAATAGAAGAGGCATCATATTCTTTTTCTACTTTTTCTTCTTTCATAAACTTCCCTACTTTCTAATAATATTTGCATTTTTAACTTCATAAACGAAAGCATCTTCAATACTTTTTTTGTTAATATTTTTTAAATCTGTAGTAGTAACAATACTTTGAATATTAAATTCATTAATCAATTTCAATAATTTATTTCTTTTTTTCAAGTCTAACTCACTAAAAATATCATCTAATAACAAAACGGGATAATAATTAGTAACTTTCTTGAAAATTGGAACTTCCGATAGTTTTAAACATAATATTGATAATTTTTGTTGACCTTGAGAACCGTATATTTTTAAATCTGTATCCTTATACTTAAAAATAAAATCATCACGATGAGGTCCATATAAAGTCATACCATTTTGAATTTCTCTATTATAATTTTTTTTCAACTTTTCAGAATATTTAGTCTTAATTTCTTCAACAGTATAATCATTAATATCAATATTATTTATATATTCAATTTTTAAATTATCTTCACCAGTAATATATTTAAAATAATTATTGATATTTTCATTAATCATATCTATAAATTCTTTTCTTTTTTGATATATAACAATACTTTTTTCGATAAGTTTTTCTGTAATAACATCTAAATAACTTTTATCAGATATACCATTATTGTATAGAATTTTTAAATATTCATTTCTTGTTTTTAAAATTTTATTAAATTCGTTATATGTATTAAGATATACTTTTGATATTTGTGATAGTTCTATATTCAAAAGGTTTCTACGAACGTTAGGTGATCCTTTTACAATTTCCAAATCATCAGGAGAAAAAACAATAACATTTAAATATGAAATGTAATCTGAAACTTTTCTTATTTGACTCTTATTAATAAATAATTTTTTCATATCATTATCAGATAATAAAACTTCTAATTTAGAAATTAATTTATCTTTTTTTACACTACATTCCAACTTACAGTTATTTTTTCCAAACATAATAATATTAGGATTGTTAATAACACGATGAGATTTAGTTAAAGCTAAAATAACTATAGATTCAAGTATATTCGTCTTTCCCTGAGCATTATCTCCAACAAAAATATTCATCTTATCATTTAATTTAATATTTATATTGAGATAATTTCTAAAATTACTTAAATTAATTTTGGTTATTCTCATTTATACCCGTTAAAAAGAAACATATAATCACCTATCCCCTAAACAAGTATTCCTATACATACAAGACCTATTATACCATAAATAGGCTTTAAAAGCATTAAAAAATAGCTTTTTAAGCTATTTTTTGTTACTTTTTCTATTACGCATGACATAATCAAGCCTAGAAGCTCTTGAAATCTGATTTTCAATACTTCTATAACTATTAGGAACTAATATTTCTTTACCATTATCAAAATAAACTTTAGTTGTATATGCATCCACTTTTTCATATTTTTTAACATGTTTTAAAGAAATCCAAATACAATCTTGTGATAAAGGAGAAGTTGTTGGGAATACTATAATATTATCGGAGTCATCTATTATTATAGGAACCTTATATTCAGCTCCTAAAATATCTTTAGCACCTTCTTTTCTTCCACTATAACTACTCCCAAAATATAAACAGCTAGATTCCATTATTTCATAAGGGCTTTGATTTACTATATATCTTTCATTATCTTCATATACTAAACTATCACCTTCATTATTTGGTAAAATTGCTAAAGTTCCATTACTTATTTCATATTTCATAAAATCCCCCTAACCAAGAACTTTTAAAGTTCTCAAAAAAAGGATAACAATTATAATTGTCGAAATTTGTTGAAATTTGTCGAAAAAATAATAAAAATAAAAAATCCCCAAAAATTGGGGATAATTTTAATAAGTTCTTATAGGTAAAACTAATTGAGTAAGTGTTTCATCTTCTGTAGACTTAATTAAAATAGGTTTTACTTCTCCTACAAAATGAATATTCACAGTTTCTGTTGAAAAACTTTTTAATGCTTCCATCATATATTTTGCACTAAATGATATTTTTATATCTTCATTGTTATTTTTAGTAATTGGCATCTTTTCCTCTACTCTACCTATTTCTGCTGAGCTACTTCTAAGAATTAATGTATCACCAGAAGTTTCTAAAGTAACAATATTTTTTTCCTTATCACTTGTTAGTATACTAACTCTATCTATAACATCATAAAAAGCATTTAAAGAAGTTGTTATAACTAAATAAGAATCATCAGGTAATAAATTTGAAGTGTTAGGATAAGTTCCATTTATTAATCTAGATTCAAATTTCAAATTACCAGCTTTAAATAATATTTTATTACTAAATATATGTAATTCTATATCTTCATCATCATCATTTAATATTCTAGAAAATTCAATTATATTATGGCTAGGTATTACAATATTATAATTATCTTCACTAGGTTTATCTAATTTAACAACCTTTCTAGCTAATCTATAAGAATCAGTTGAATTACATTCCAAAACATCACCAACTATATTAAAATTGATACCTGTTAAAACTGGCTTACTTTCTTCATTAGATGTAGCAAAAGCAGTTTGATTAACAATATTCTTAAAAGCACCAGCTTTAATAATAACTTTTTTCTTACTCTCTTCTAAACCTATATTAGGATATTCACTTTCACTAATACCATTTAAGTTAAATTCACTATTATCTGTATATATAAGTATTTTTAACTCATCAATAACTTCAATATTTATATAATTATCAGGAAGTTTTCTTACTATATCTAATATATATTTACCTTGAATAATAATACTACCTTCATTTTCAACATTAAAATCTTCTTCATTGTCTGATTCAATAGTTGTTTGAATAGTAATATCATTATCACTTGCAGTTAAAGTTAATTTTTTCTTTTTTAAATCAAATTTAATTCCAGATAATACTGGTATTAAATTTTTAGTTGATATTGCTTTAGAAACTTTATTTAAAGCATCTAGTAATAGTTCTTTCTTAATTGTTAATTTCATATATTATTCCTTCTTTCTTAAATATTATTATTTTTACTGTGGAAAATGTGGAAAACTAATTAATATTATTATATATCAATAAAAAATTATACACAACTCTTGTGGAAAACTTGTTAATAAGTCATTATTTTTACACAAGACCTATATCCTTTTTTAGTTTTTCAATAATATTAGCTAAATCTTTATTAACTCTTATTTCCTTTTCTATCTTTTCTACAGAATGCATAACAGTGGTATGATCTTTTCCCCCAAACTCTATTCCTATTTTAGGAAAAGATTCATTAGTCATTACTCTACAAAGATACATAGCAATTTGTCTTGGAAAAGAAATATTTGAACTTCTTTTTTTACTTCTTATATCTTCAACTGATATTTGAAAATATTCAGAAACAATTTTTTGAATTCTATGAACATCATTTTTCTCTCCAATCCCCTTACTTACAGTATCTTTAAGAGCATCCACTGCTAAATCTAAGGTAATATCGGCACTACCCATCATAGATGAATATGCGATTAATCTTGTAATAGCCCCTTCCAATTCTCTTACATTAGACCCAGTATTAGCTGCTATATATTCAATAACATCATCAGGTATTTCTTTTTCTAACTTTTCAGCAATAATTTTTTTTCTTACTATTTGAGATCTTAATTCAAAATCTGGAGGAAATATATTAACTTCTAACCCCCAAGTAAATCTAGTTCTTAATCTATCTTCTAATACCTTAAGATCTTTAGGAGACCTATCTGATGATATTATTATTTGTTTACTATCATTATATAGATTATTAAAAGTATGAAAGAATTCTTGTTGAGTCTTTGTTGCACCACCTAAATATTGAATATCATCTATAATCAATACATCAATATTTCTATATTTATTTTTAAAGAAATCTACATAATTAAAATTACTATCTTCATCATCTTTTCGATTTGTTTTTATAAAATCTTGAATAAACTGCTCACTTGTAACATATAATACCTTTTTATTTGAATTTTTAACAATATAATTACCTATTGCATGCATTAAGTGAGTCTTACCTAATCCACTATCTCCATAAAGAAATAAAGGATTATACATTTTTCCAGGATTCTCAGCAACAGATAAAGCACCAGCATGAGCAAATTTATTACTATTTCCTACCACAAAATTATCAAATGTATATTTAGATATTAAATTTGAATTAACTTCCTCTACTTCAACTTCAATATTATTTATATTATTTTGTACCTTGTTTTCATTTAACTCTTCCTCTATTTCTTCACTTAATAGAAAGACAAGTTCACAATTAGTTCCAACTAAAGAATTTAAGGTTTCTATAATTAAATTATTATAATTATCTACTAAATGTTTTTTATGAATAGGCATTGGTACTATTATATAGGCCTTAGAATTTTCGATTTTTAAAAGTTTAGTATCAGCAAACCAGGTTTTGAATGGTAAAGATGTTAATTTAGTTTGAATAATAGATAAAAAATTATTCCAAATTGAATCATAATTCATCCTTCCATCATCTCCCCTGATTTAGAAATATCGATTACTAGTGTACATCAAATAAAATAAAAAAGAAACATATTTTTTTAAAAAACATAAATCTGTGCAAAACTATGTGAATAAACAAAAAACAAACATTTAATAAAAAAGTTTTCAACAAGAAATCCACAGAGTTTTCCACAAATAAAACCTTTGATATATATAATTATAATATAGTTTTCCACATTTTCCACAATTTATAAATCACAATGTTATAAAAAGTTATCAACAGTACTGTGGAAAAATAAAATAATTAAATTTAATTGACAAAATACGCAAAAACTTATTATAATAAGGTGGATTTATGTCTGGAGGTGGAGAAAATGAAAAGAACATATCAACCAAACAATCGTAAAAAAGCTAAAAAGTTAGGTTTTTTTGCTCGTAAGAAAACAAATATTTTAAATCGTCGTCGTCGTAAAGGACGTAAAAATCTTAGTAAATAGAATACCGCTGTAAAACAGTGGTTTTTTACTCTTATATAATAATGATAAAATAGGTGAATAATATGAGAAAATTATATATAGTAAAAAGAAAAGATGAGTTTGATTTTATTATAAACAAATGTCCATTTAAAAAGAACAATAGTTTTATTATATATTATAAGGATAATGAATACCAATTTGATAGATTTGGAATATCTGTTGGAAAAAAAATAGGAAATGCAGTTGTAAGAAATAATTGCAAGAGAAAAATTAGATCAATAATAGATAATTACAAAAAAAGCTATAATAATCAACAAGATTATATTATAATATTAAGAAGAAGTGCATTAAATATCAGTTTTAATGAATTAGAAATAGATTTTAATTCTATAATGCATAACATCAGAAAGGATATTTGTAATGAAAAAAAGTAAAAAGATTTATAAAATACTTATAATTATTCTAATGTTAATGTTAACGACAGGATGTACAAAAACATTAACTGATTCTAATAAAAAGCCTGTAAAAAACGAAGTAACAGGACAAAACTTAACAGAGAATATACTTTGTCAGCCTAAAAATAAAGTAACTATAAAAGCTTACAAAGATAATGGAGTAGATATAAGTAAACTTCCAAAATGTGAAAATTTTAAAATTACATCAGGAAAATACGAAGGATTATGGAATAGTTTCTTTGTAAAACCATTAGCTTTTCTACTTATATTATTAGGTAAGAATATTGGTAATTATGCAGTATCTTTAATAATAGTTAGCTTAGCAATAAGATTGTTAGCTTTCCCAGTAACTAGAAAGACAGCATTACAATCAGAATTAATAAAGAAAGCACAACCAGAATTAAATAGAATTCAAAAGAAATATGAAGGAAAGCAAGATCAAGAATCAATGATTAAACAAAATCAAGAGATGATGATGGTATACAAAAAATATAATATAAGTCCAATGTCTGGATGTTTATTTTCAATGTTACAGTTGCCACTATTTATTGCATTCTTTGAAGCTGTTCAAAGAACACCGGCAATTTTTGAAGGAAAATTTTTAGGACTTCAGTTAGGAACAACTCCTAGTGTAGGAATTAGTACATCTACATTTATTGTATATATAGTATTGGTTATATTAATAGGAGCAACTACATTCTATTCATTTAAAATGAATTCAACAGGAAATATGCAAGATCCTTCAATGAAAATGATGCCTATTTATATGACTGCAACTATAGTAGTTATGGCAGTATTTATGCCTTCAGCACTAGGAATTTATTGGGTAACATCTAATGCATTTACAATAATTCAAAATATATTAGTTAAAAGGAGTAAAGAAGCAAATGGAAAAGCATAATTATACAGGAAAAACTAAAGAAGAAGCAATTATAAATGCAAAAGAGGATTTACAAGAGGTTGAAGAAAATTTAATAATTAAAGAAATTAGTTCTCAAAAAGGTGGCCTATTTAAATCTTCTAAAGTAGAAATAGAAGTAGTAGAAAAAAGAGAAGTAGTAAAATATATAAAAGAGTATTTAATAAAGTTACTAAAAGACTTAGGATTTAATGCACAAGTAGAACTAAAAAATAAAGAAGAAGTACCTAGTTACATGATATATTCTGATAACGATGCCTTATTAATAGGAAAAAATGGAAAGAATTTAAAAGCATTATCATTTTATATAGGATTACATATTAATAAAATGATAGGTAAGAATTTTAAATTTGTAATAGATGTAAATGAATATAATAAAAAGCATGAAAAGAGAATTGAAAGTTTAGCAAAAAAAGTAGCAAAAGAAGTTGCTAATACAAAAATAGAAGCAAAATTAGATTATATGAATTCTTATGAAAGAAGAATTGTACATAATGCTTTAACTAATAATAAAAAGGTATATACAGAAAGTGAAGGGGAAGAACCACATCGTTGTGTAGTAATCAAACCAAAAGAAGATTAAATCTTCTTTTTTTTATTATAAATATATGCTATAATATGTGCAGGAAAAAGGAGGTACACTATGAATGATACTATATGTGCAATAGCAACTAGTCAAGGAGTAGGGGCAATAGCAATTATACGTGTTAGTGGTGATGAATCTATATCTATAGTAAATAAGATATTTAAAGGAAAAAATCTTGAGAAAGTAGATTCACACACTATTAATTATGGACATATAATAAATAATAATGAAATTATAGATGAAGTATTGGTTACTATAATGAAAGCTCCTAAGACTTTTACAGCTGAAGATACTGTAGAAATAAATACACATGGTGGAATAGCTCCTACTAATAAAGTACTAGAATTATTATTGGAAAATGGATGTAGATTAGCAGAACCGGGAGAGTTTACTAAAAGAGCATTTTTAAATGGAAGAATAGATTTATTAGAAGCAGAAGCAGTAATGGATATGATAAACGCAAAAACTGATTCACAAAGAAAAATGGCAGCTAATCAAATAGAAGGTAAGACATCAAATCTTATAAATGAATTAAGAAATGACATGGTTCAAATAATATCAAATATAAATGTTAATATAGATTATCCGGAATATGATGATGTTGAGATAATTACTCAAGATATTTTGAAGCCAAAAATAAGTAACTTAAAAGAAAAAATTAATAAAATCTTAAAAGAATCAGAAAACGGCAAAATAATAAAGGATGGAATAAAAACATCAATTATTGGAAGACCTAACGTAGGAAAAAGCTCATTATTAAACACATTATTGGAAGAAGATAAAGCAATAGTAACAGATATAGCCGGTACTACAAGAGACATTGTAGAGGGTCAAATAAAAATAAATGGTATTATTTTAAATATGATTGATACAGCTGGAATTAGAGAAACAGAAGACAAAATAGAGGCTTTAGGAGTAGAAAAAAGTAAAAAAATAATGGATGAATCAGATTTAATATTATTTATGTTAAATAATAATGAAGAATTAACAGATGATATTAGAGAATTATTAACAAAAATAAATGATAAGAAATATTTAGTAATAATAAATAAGAATGATCTAGATTCTAAACTTAATAGAAATGAATTAAATGTTGAAAAAGAAAAAATAGTTGAAATAAGCTTATTGGAAAATAGAGGAGTAGAAGAATTAAAACAAAAAATCTCCGAGTTATTTAATATGGAAGAAATAGAAACTAAAGATCCTACATACTTAAGTAATACAAGAAGTATAAGTATTTTAAGAAAATGCCTAAATAGGGTGGAAGATATTGAAAAATCTATAAAAAATAATATTCCAATAGATATGATAGAACTAGATATAAAAAATATATGGGAAGAATTGGGAACTATAAATGGTTCAAGTTATGAAGAAGAATTATTAGATGAAATGTTCTCAAGATTCTGTCTAGGAAAATAAAGAAGGTGAAAAAATGTATGACATTATAGTAGTAGGTGGAGGACATGCAGGTTGTGAAGCAGCCCATGCCTCAGCAGTAAAAGGTCATAAAACACTACTAGTTACAAGTAATATAAAGAATATAGCAGATATGCCTTGTAATCCACATATAGGTGGAAGTGCTAAAGGTATAGTTGTACGTGAAATAGACGCATTAGGTGGAATTATGGGTAAAGTTGCTGATAAGACTCACCTTCAAATAAAAATGTTAAATAGTGCTAAAGGACCTGCTGTACAATCCCTAAGAGCTCAAGGAGATAAAATAGCTTATCCAAAAGAAATGTTAAATGTTTTAAATTCACTAAAGAATTTAACTATAAAAGAAGGAATGGTTGAAGATTTAATAGTAGATAATGGAAAAGTTAAAGGTATTGTATTAGAAAATGGAGAAAAAATAGAATCAAGCATTGTTATTTTAACAACTGGTACTTATTTAAAGGCAGATATCTTAGTAGGTAATACTAGAACAAGACAAGGCCCTCATGGAGAAAAACCATCTAATCACTTAAGTGATAAGTTAAAAGAATATGGATTTACTATTAAAAGATTAAAAACTGGTACTCCTCAAAGAATAGATAGAAAATCAATAGATTTTAGTAAAACAAGAGTTGAACCAGGAGATGATAAGTACCTTACATTTAGTTTTGATTTAGAACCACAATATAAGATTGAAGACCAAATACCATGTCATCTAACATACACTACAGAAGAAACTCATAGGATAATACGTGAAAACTTAAATAAGTCAAGTATGTATGGAGCATTAGACGATATAGAGGGGATAGGTCCTAGATATTGTCCATCAATAGAAGATAAAGTAGTAAGATTTTCTGATAAGGAAAGACATCAATTATTTATAGAGCCTGAAAGTAGATATTATGATGACATGTATTTACAAGGATTTTCAACTTCTATGCCGCCAGAGATACAAGACAAAATGGTTCATTCTTTGCCTGGATTTGAAAATGCAAAAATTTTAAAATATGGATATGCTATAGAATATGATGCAATTTATCCAACACAATTGAAAAACTCTCTAGAGACAAAAGTATTAGAAAATTTATTTACTGCAGGTCAAATAAATGGAACAAGTGGTTATGAAGAAGCTGCTTGCCAAGGATTAATGGCTGGAATAAATGCATCATTAAAACTAGAAGGAAAAGATCCTTTAGTATTGAAACGTAATGAAGCTTATATAGGTGTATTAATAGATGATCTTATTACAAAAGGAATCAGAGATCCATATCGTTTATTAACTTCAAGAGCAGAGTTTAGATTATTATTAAGAAGTGACAATGCGGATCAAAGACTAAGAAAATATGGATATGATGTTGGTTTAATAAATGAAGAACAATTAAAAAAATTAAATGAAAAAGAAAAAAACATAAATGAATTATTAGAATGGGCTAAAAATAATAAACTAAAAATAACAGCAGAAGTAGAAAAAGAGTTTAAAGAAAACAATATTCAAATTCCAAATGCAACTTTAACATACGAACAATTACTTAAGAGACCAGAAATAACTATAGCATTTCTAGAAAAATTTAAAGAAATACCATTTGATAATGAAATAAAAGAACAAGTAGAAATATTTTTAAAATATGAAGGATATATAGCAAAAGCATATAAAGAAGCTGAAAAACTAATAAAATTAGAAAAGAAGCAAATTCCACAAGATATTGACTATGACAAAATAACTAATATAGCTAGTGAAGCAAGACAAAAACTAAAAGAGGTTAGACCTACAACAATTGCACAAGCAATAAGAATTAGTGGAGTAAATCCTTCTGATATATCCATTCTTTCAGTTTATTTAAAGAAGGAGTACGGAAAAAATGAATAAAGAACAATTTATAGCCGAACTAAAGAAAATTGATATAGATATAACAGAAGAACAATTAAAAAAACTAGATAGATTCTACAATTTATTAATAGAATGGAATAAGAAAATAAATTTGACAAGAATTACAGAAGAAAATGAGGTATATTTAAAACACTTTTATGATAGCTTAACAATAACAAAGGTAATAGATTTAAATAGAATAGAATCATTATGTGATGTTGGTACTGGTGCTGGTTTTCCAGGAATTGTATTAAAAATAATGTATCCAAATTTAAAAATAACACTAATAGATGCATTACAAAAAAGAGTAAATTATCTTAATGAGATAATAAAAGATTTAAAATTAGAGAATATAAGTGCAATACATATTAGAGGCGAGGATCTTAAAGAAAAATATGATATTGTTACAGCAAGAGCAGTAGCCAATATAGAAAAGCTATTAAAATATACAATGCATTTATTAAATAAAAATGGTAAATTAATAGCTATGAAAGGAAATATAGAAGAAGAAATTACTAGCGAAGTAAAAAGTAGAATAGAAAATAAATATATAATTGAAAAAATAGAACAATTTAATTTACCAATAGAAAAGAGCAGTAGAAGTCTAGTAGTAATAACTAATAAGAAATAACCACATTGGTTATTTTTTTTATTATTGAAACTAAATGAAAAAAGGGTTATAATGATAACATAGGGTAATTGAAGAATGAAATGAGGGATAGCAATGAACAATGAGAATAAAGACGAAGTGGTATATTTATATCTTGATGATATAATTCCTAATAGATTTCAACCAAGAGAAGTTTTTGATGAAAAAGCTTTAAAAGAACTTGCTGTATCCATAAGAGAGCATGGAGTTATACAACCGATAATTGTAAGAAGTGTTAATGGTAAGTATGAAATAATAGCTGGAGAAAGAAGATACAAAGCCTCTGCTTTAGCAGGATTAACAAAAATACCTGCAATAATTAGAAATTTAGATGATAAAGAAAGTTCTAAAGTAGCATTATTAGAAAACTTACAAAGAAAGAATTTAAGCCCTATAGAAGAAGCTAGAACATATCAAAAGATATTAGAAATAGATCAAATGACACAAGAAGAATTAGCTAAGACAATGGGAAAAAGTCAATCTGCAGTAGCTAATAAACTTAGATTGTTATCATTACCTGAAGAAGTACAAGAAGCACTATTAAAAGAACAAATATCAGAAAGACATGCAAGGAGTTTATTAAATATACCGGATGCTAATAGCCAAAAGGAAATGTTAAAAAAGATAGTTAATTCTAAAATGAGCGTTAGATCATTAGAAGAAGAAATAAAAAAAGAATATGGAAAAGAAAAAAATAATAATGAAATATCATTAGAAAATAATTTTGTAAATAGTAGTCCATTAATGCCTAATGCAGATTTATCTACTCCAGAAGATAATTTTGGAAAAGTTACAATTGCACCACCATTAGAAGATTTTCCAGAAGATGAGCAACCAAAAGAAGAACAACATGACAATAAATTTATCAATTATGGAGAAGTTAATGGAACTGATGAATTAACAGCTGAAGCTCCTACACAAATAAATCCTAGCAGCCTAGTTGAACAAGTAGATATAAATAATATTAAAGAAAAAGCTAATGATTTTGAAACTATAGATTCATCACAAAATGGTGGCTTAGATTCATTACTTAATATAAATAATAGTGGATCTGGACCAGCTATTGGTGGAGACAATTTTAAATTCTTAACTCCAGCAGAAGGAATAGTTCAAGAACAATCTATGCCTGAAGTTAATAAACCAACAGGAGACTATTTTAAACCAACAGAAAATGATAATTTTACTGAATTAACTCCAACAGATTTCATCTCTAATGAAGCAGAAGAAAATAGAGAATATACAATTGAAGAAGCAACAAGTAAGATTAGAGATTTAGCAGATGAATTAAAAAGACATGGAATAGATATAACAATAGATGAAATGGATTTTGATAAGTCATATCAAGTGATTGTTAAAATTAATAAAGAAGGAAAGCCTAAAGAATAATCTTAGGTTTTTTTATTAATTACTAAATTTAGCTAAAATCATTTAAAAAAATTAAGTTATTTGATACAATATTAATTGAAAATGAAAAATGGGTGATTAGATGGGAAAGGTTATATCGTTAGTAAATCAAAAAGGTGGAGTAGGAAAAACTACCACTAGTATAAATCTTTCTGCATCATTAGCAGTATTAGGGAAAAAAACACTTCTAATAGATTTGGATCCTCAAGGAAATACAACTACTGGTGTAGGAATTAATAAAGGTGAAATAGAAAAAAGTGCATATGATGTTTTAATAGATGAATGCGAAATAAAAGATGCAATGATTAAAACAAAATATAAGAATTTGTATGTACTACCAGCAACAATAAACCTAGCTGGACTAGATATAGAATTAATAGAAAAGAGTAGACAAGAAACTTCCTTTTCTAAAGGAGAACAATTAAAAAAGCATATAGACATAATTAGAGAAGAATTTGATTATATAATAATAGATTGTCCTCCATCATTAGGAATAATAACAACAAACGCTCTAACTGCATCAAATTCAGTTATTATTCCAGTACAATGTGAGTTCTTTGCATTAGAAGGAATTACACAGTTATTAAGAACTATAATGTTAGCTCAAAAAAATCTAAATCCAACTTTAGATATTGAAGGAGTTCTATTAACTATGTTAGATTCAAGAACTAATTTAGGATTTGAAGTAGTTGATGATATTAGAAAATTCTTTAAAGAAAAAGTTTATAATACAATAATTCCAAGATTAGTTAGACTTACAGAAGCTCCATCACATGGAGAACCAATAATAGCTTATGATCCAAAAAGTAGAGGGTCAGAAGCATATATTAATTTAGCTAAGGAAGTGATTGCAAGAAATGGAAAATAATGGAGTAGAAACATCAACAAAAAGAAGAGCTTTAGGTAGAGGACTAGAAGAATTATTCTATAATGAGCCAATTAATTATGAAAAAGTAGAAGAAAGAATAATTAATGAAACACCTAAAGAAGAAATAATAGATATAAAGCTCGATGAATTAAGAAGCAATCCATATCAACCAAGAAAAATATTTGATGAAGAAGCACTACAAGAATTAGCCGCTTCAATAAAAGAGCATGGAGTTTTTCAGCCAATTATAGTTAAAAAAAGTATAAAAGGTTATGAAATAATAGCAGGTGAAAGAAGAGTAAAAGCCTCACAAATTGCAGGAAAGAAAGATATACCAGCTATCGTCAGAAATTTTGATGATACAGAAATGATGGAAATAGCTCTACTAGAAAACTTACAAAGAGAAAACTTAAGTGCTATAGAAGAATCATTAGCATATAAGAAATTACAAGATACTTTAGGTATTACACAAGAGCAACTAGCAGAAAGATTAGGAAAAAGTAGAAGTCATATAACAAATATGTTAGGATTACTTAATTTGCCTGAATCAATTCAAAAAGAAGTAGGAGAAAAGAAACTTTCAATGGGTCATGCTAGAGTCTTAAGTAAATTAGAAAGTAAAGATCAACAAGAACAATTAGCTAATAAAGTAATTGAAGATGGACTAAGTGTAAGAGAATTAGAAACATTAACTCAACAAAAAGATGAGTATGTTAGAACACATAGAATAAATAAATCAAATAAAACAAACGATGAGTTCAAATTTATCCAAGAAGATTTATGTGAAAAACTAGGAACAAAAGTAAAAATAAAGAATAATAAAATAGAAATAAGTTTTGTAAATAGTAATGATTTAAATAGAATTCTAGAAATTATGAAATTAGATGATAGAGGTTAATATGAAAGTAGATATTTTTAATATGACCATTGATTTGAAACCCATATTATATTCTATAGTATATATAATAATTGGAATAGTAATATACAATGTCATAAGAGGAATAATTGTTAGAGTTCTAAAAAAAGGAAAAAGTACAAAATATCATAATCAAAGAGTGGAAACACTTGTTACATTGTTATTAAATATTATTAAATACATAATAGTTATTATAGTAACAATAAGTATATTAGGTACATTTGGAGTTAATGTAACATCAATTGTAGCAGGATTGGGTATAACTACAGCAATCATAGGACTTGCATTCCAAGATTTAGCAAAAGACTTAATAGCTGGATTTTCAATTATTACAGAAGGACAATATGAAGTAGGAGATACCATTGAAGTAGATGGATTTATAGGACAAGTAGTTTTCTTAGGATTAAAGACTACTAGAATAAGAAATTATAAAGGTCAAACTAAAATAATAGCTAATCACTATTTAGATAAATTAGTTAATTATAGCTTAAATAATTCATTAGCAATAGTAGATGTAGGAGTTGCATATGAAGAAGATGCAGATAAAGTAGAAAAAGTGTTAAATGAATTAGCATCTAAATTAAATGGAACTATTGAACATACTACAGGAGATATACAGGTATTAGGAATTATAGAATTAGCAGATTCAAGTTTAGTATATAGAGTAACAGTAGAAACTGAATCTATGCAACACTATGCAGTAGAAAGATATCTAAGAAAAGAAATAAAGAGGGCATTTGAAGAATCTAAAGTAAAAATACCATACCCACAGATTGAGGTGCATAATGGAAAATAATATGACATATACTCTAGGAACAAGAGTGGTAATGAAAAAGCAACATCCTTGTGGAAGCAATGAATGGGAAATAACAAGAGTAGGTGCTGATATAAAAATCAAATGTCTTAATTGTGGAAGAACTGTTTTAATTCCAAGAATAGAATTTAATAAGAAATTAAAAAAAATTATTTCACAGGAAGGACAATAATATGAAAGAAGGACAAAAATTAAGACTTAAAAAATTTTATTTTCATCCAATAACAATATATTTTATGTTGATAATATTTACTGTATTAATAAGTGCATTACTATCATCTTTAGAAATGCAAGCCACTTACCGTGTAATTAATACTAAGACATATGAACTAGAACCAACATTAGTTGCAGTAGAAAATATGTTAAGCTTTGATGGAATAAAATTTATGATAAGTAATGCTGCTAAGAACTTTCTAAGTTTTGGACCTTTAGGTAGTTTAATAATATCTTTAATAGGAATAACAATAGCTGAAGCAACAGGATTAATAGAAGCTTTTTCTAAAAGATATTTAAAAAAGATTCCAAAACAAACATTAACTTTTATAGTTATATTTGTAGCTACTGTTTCATCATTAATTAATGATGTAGGTTATGCTATTTTAATACCTTTAGTAGCACTAATTTATTTTATTAATGGAAGGAATCCAATTTTAGGTATTATAACAGCCTTTTGTGGAGTATCATTTGGATATGGAGTATCACTATTTGTAGGTTCAACAGAAGTAGCATTAATAAATAATACAAAAATGGCAGCTATGCTTATAGATGACACTACACATATATCTTTAACAAGTAATTTATTCTTTATTATAGTAGCATCAGTGGTACTATCTATAGTAGGAACAATTATAATAGAAAAGATAATCTCACCAAAGATAGGAAAATATAAAAAAGAGGAAGAATTTGCAACAACAGAACAATATAGAGTAATAAGTTTACAAGAAGAAGAACAAAAGCAAATAGAACAAGTTAAGAGAGAAAAGAAAGGATTACGTAATTCATTAATAGTAGGAATTATAGTAATATTTATCTTTATTTATTCATTAATTCCAAACCTTCCATGGTCAGGTATGTTACTAGATATGGAAGAAAATACATATCTTAATCAATTATTTGGAGAAAATTCATATTTTCAAGATGGATTTACTTACCTTGTTTCAATATTCTTTATAATGACTGGTTTAGCTTATGGTATTGCATCAAAATCTATAAAGAATGATAAAGATCTAATTGAAAAAGCTACATCAGGATTTGAAAATATAGGTTCAACAATTATCATTATATTTATAGCATCTCAATTTATAGCAATATTAAAAAGGACTAATATAGGTATGATTGTTACCTCATGGCTAGCCGATTTATTAAATTATATGAATCTAAGCGGAATAGCACTTATAGTAGTATCATTGATATTAATAGCATTGTCTAACTTATTATATACAGGATCTGCAAATAAATGGTTAATATTTGCTCCAGTGGTAGTACCTTTATTTATGCAATCAAACATTTCTCCACAATTTGCTCAAATAATTATGAGAGCAGGAGATTCAATGACTAATGGTATTACACCAGTACTTGCATCTTCAGTAATCTATATATCTTATTTAAATATATATAATTTAAATAAAGAAAAACCTTATACATTGAGAAGAGCATTTAACTTAGTAATGCCATATTTCTTAATAATTTCAATAACTTGGATATTATTAATAATTGGATGGTACATCATAGGATTACCAATTGGACCAAAAGTATTTCCAACATTATAGACTTTATAATTATAAAGTCTTTTTTTGTGCTATAATAACAATATAATAAGGAGCAATAATATGAATGATGATCTAAGTAAATTATATGGAAACAATAGTAATGAAAATAATAACAATAATACTTTGAATAATAATAACAGTAGTAACAATACTATGGGAATATCAGGAAATAATGATTTAAACAGCCTGTATAATGCAGGAATTCCTCAAAATACAAATTATGATATTCACCAGTCAGGAACAGATATTTTATATAATCAAAATAATAATCCACAACCACCTGAGGAAAAAAATATATTAGATGAAAGTACTGTAAATAATATAAATATTAATACTAATCAAAATGAAATATTAGAACATATATCAGATGATGACTTACTAGCTGCATATGTAGGTAATAATTATCCAAAAATTGGAGGTAAGCCATTTAATTTTGCAGCAATGTTTTTTAATATTCTTTATCTTTTATATAGAAAACAATATTTATATGCTATTTTGTATTATGTCATTTACTTAGGATTAATATTTATTGGAATTAATTATATTATTGTAATAATATGCTTAAGCGTTTTATTAGGAGTTGGATTTAATACAATCTACATAAAAAAAGCAAAAGCACAAATAGAATTAATTAAAAGAAAAAATAACAATAGACCCTTATATGAAATAAAACAAATATGTGAAAAAAAAGGTGGAACTAGCATAATAGCACTTACAATAGGACTAGTAATACAGTCTATAATAGTAGTACTTTCCTTTATGACAATACTAGCATCATTTTCATTGCTATATAACTTTATTGATTCCAATGGAGAAGCAGTAGAAGTAGATGACTCATTTGATGGTATAATTAAATATGATGTAAAAGCCAATTTACCTAATACTTTTGCAGTATACATTCCTGAAGATTATAAGCCAACAGCATTTAATGATAATTCTCAATATGATTATGAAATAGTAGATAAAAATAATACATATAATAATTGTACTTTCACCTTAGGAAGAGTAAAAGATGAGAAAGATTCAAAAGAGTATATAAAGAGATTAGCTTACTATTATGAACAAAGTGCATTTTATAAAATAGAAACAAAACAAATAAATAATTTAGAATGGCAATTATATACAAATAAAGATAAAAGTGAAACAACATATTATTATGTTACAGAAATTAATAGTAAAGTATACATGTTAAATATTGTGATTCCAAAAGAAGATAATATAAAATGTGAATATAATAGTTCATTAGTAGTAGAATCAATACAACAAAAATAAATATATGACTAAAATCATATATTTTTTTAAAAATAAAAATAAGTGTGATATAATATTGACGAAAAAAGAAAAGAGGAATTATTATGAGTTTAACAGCAGGAATAGTAGGATTACCAAATGTAGGTAAATCAACATTATTTAATGCCATAACAAATCAAAAAATATTAGCAGAAAACTATCCTTTTGCAACAATAGAGCCAAATGTTGGTATTGTTACTGTACCAGATGAAAGAATGGATGTATTAAAAGAAATGTATAATCCAGAAAGATTTATTCCCACAGCATATGAATTTACTGATATAGCAGGTTTAGTAAAAGGAGCATCATTAGGAGAGGGATTAGGAAACAAATTCTTGTCTCACATAAGAGAAGTTGATGCTATAGTTGAAGTAGTAAGATGTTTTGAAGATGGAAAGATAATACATGTAGATGGAAGCGTTGATCCAATAAGAGATATTGAAACAATTAATTTAGAATTAGCAATATCAGATTTAGAAATAATAAATAATAGGTTAGAAAGAGTAGCCAAAAAAGCTAGAACGACAAAAAACAAAGATGATTTACTAGAAGCAGAAGCATTAGAAAAATCAAAAGAAGCTTTAGAAAAGAACATTCCTTTGAGACAAATTAAATACACTGAAGAAGAAGATAAATTATTAAAATCATACAGTTTCTTAACAAAAAAGCCAATTATTTATTTAGCAAATATTAGTGAATCTGAATTAGATAGTGAAGACAATGAATATGTAACGAAAGTGAAAGAATATGCCAAAAAAGAGAATGCTCAGGTAGTAAGTCTTTGTGCTAAGGTAGAAGAAGAGCTAAGTGAATTGGATGAGAAAGATAAAAAAGAAATGCTAGAAGGTTTAGGACTAGATGATTCTGGACTAAACAAACTAATTAAAGCAACATATGATATCTTAGGTCTAGCAACATACTTTACAGTAGGAAAAGATGAAGTAAGAGCTTGGACATTTAAAAAAGGAATGAATGCTAAACAATGTGCAGGAATAATTCATACAGATTTTGAAAAAGGTTTTATAAGAGCAGAAGTAATATCATATAATGATTTAATTGAACAAGGTAGTGAATTAAAAGTAAAAGAAGCAGGAAAAGCACGACTAGAAGGAAAAGATTATTTAATGCAAGATGGAGATATATGCCATTTTAGATTTAATGTATAGAGGATAATTATGGAAAAAGAAAGTAAAATTTTTATATTTGAAACTGGAATTAAAGATGGAGTTTTTAGTGAAAATAAAAAATTTTATCCATCTTATTTTACTAAAAATGATATAAGAAAACAATTTTTACAAACAAAAAAGAACATATCAGAAAAGTATAACTTTAATGATAAAAAGATTTTTCAAGCATACCAAAAAACAGAAAATAATAAATTAGATTATGAGAATGGAAAATATATTGTAATTACTGATGATTTAATTAAAGAAGACTGTTGGTATAATTTAATTCCTACAGATATATTTATTTTATCTAAAAAAGTGAAAGATGTAGTATTAGGTAATCAAATGGCAGATTGCCCAATATTAATTGTAGAAGATAGAGAAAAAGAAGTCACTGCACTATCTCACTGTGGAGCATCTTATATCAATAGAATGTTACCAGTGGATACTGTTAAAGCTTTAATTAAAGAATTTAATAGTAATATAGATGACTTATATGTATATGTGGGGAGCTGTGCAAAAAAAGAAAACTATATTTATGACAAATATCCATTTTGGGCAACAGATGAAAAAGTATGGAAAGATCTTATAATAGAAAAAGAAGATGGATTTCATATTGATATGAATGGTGCCATTAGAAAACAATTAGAACAAATTGGAATAAAACATATTGAAGAAAGTCCTATAGATACGATTACAGATAGTAGATATTATTCACATCGAGCCGCTTCAATGGGAAAAAAAGAAAAATTAGGGCAAAACTTTGTAGGATTCTACTATAAGCAAAAAGAGAAGTAAATTCTTCTCTTTTTATTTTTCACTTATCTCATAATCACTTTCATATTGCTTAATCACATCATCATATAAATCATTTAAATCTTCATAGCCAACCGAATACTCAGAATGCTCTAAATTAAAATATACTGTAGGACAATCAATAGAAGCTGTACCTAAACTACTAGTAATATTACCCCAATAATCAAATTTTACATTTTCATATACCACAGGAGTAAAAATTGTATAAGTAGTTTCTCCGTTAGAATAAATACCCTTATATATAGGAATTAGATAATTACCTTTTTCATTAGAAATAACATATATTTTTTCTCTTTTTAATGATCCTTTTTGTTTAAAATCAACCATTAATGAATTTTCTTGTCCAATTTTAATAGTTGATTCAGTATCTAAAAATACAAAGTCTTCATTTTCAATATCATTAGCATTGCTAAGATATGTATTTTCTAATGATTTACTTTCATTTGAAGATGATATACCAGTATATATTCCAAATATAATAAATCCAAAAATAATCAAAAATACAATAATGGAAATAATACCTATAACCATATGGCTTATAAAGAAATACTTTATAACACTTTTACCTGTCTCTCCAATTACAAGACTAATTTGATCTTGTGCATCTCTTTCAATTTCAAACTCTCTTTTACAATAGTCACATTTAGTAACTTTATCATTTTCATCAAATGATAGACTAGCTCCACAATTAGGGCATTTTTTCTCAATTAATTTCATGTTCTTCACCTACATTCATTATAGCACAAAAAATAAATAAATTATAAAATAAACTAGACATCTATATAATAGTTTGTTATAATACATGCGAGTATTAAAAAAATACTCCTTGCTGCACATAGTTGTGTAGCCATAGACCAAAAGGAGGTGCAAAGAATGAATAAATATGAAATAATGTTCGTTGTTAGACCTGATATGGAAGAAGCTGAAATTAAAGCTACAGCTGAAGAAATGAAAAAGGTATTAACAGACGGAAAAGTTAACTTTGTTGAAGAAAAAAATATGGGACAAAGAGAATTAGCATATGAAGTAAAAAAATTTAAAACAGGTTATTATTTCTTATACATAGTTGAAGCAAACTCAAATACTATTGATGAATTTGACCGTGTAGTTAGAATTAATGAAAAAATTATTCGTCATTTAATAGTAAAAGTAGAAGACTAATAGAAATAGAGGTAATTTTATGAATAAAGTTTTTTTAATAGGAAGATTAACAAGAGATCCAGAATTAAGATATACAGGAAGCAATATTCCAGTTGCAACATTCTCTTTAGCAGTAAATAGAAACTTTTCTAATCAAAATGGAGAAAGAGAAGCAGATTTCTTCAACATAGTAGTATGGAGAAAGCAAGCTGAAAATTGTAAAAACTATCTAAATCAAGGAAGTCAAGTAGCTATTGAAGGAAGACTTCAAAGCAGATCTTATGATGACAAAGATGGTTCAAAAAGATATGTTACTGAAGTAGTTGCTGATAATGTTGAATTTTTAGGATCAAAAAATTCCTCAAATAATTCTAATAGTAATAATGTTCCTGCTTCAAATAATGCAGGACCAAGTCCTTATGACTTCGGAGATAGTACTCCAGAAGTTAAAGGTACAGATGTAGATAGTAATCCATTTGCTGATTTCGGTGCTAGTATTGAAATTAGTGATGATGAATTACCTTTCTAAAAAGAAAAGGAGGATAGCAGATGGCAGAATTCAATAGAAGAAAGAAAAAAGTATGTATGATGTGTACTGGTAAAACAGTTGATTATAAAGATCCAGAAACTTTAAGAAGATATGTAAATGAAAAAGGAAAAATCGTTCCAAGAAGAGTAACTGGAAACTGTGCTTTACATCAAAGACATATTTCTAGAGAAATAAAAAGAGCAAGAGCAATAGCTTTAATGCCATATTCAAGATAATAATAACATACCATTTAAGGTATGTTTTTTTGTTAGACAAATACTATTAATTATTATATAATAAGAATGAATTTATAGGAGGAAAAAATGGGGATAATTAAACAAAGAAGAATACTAAATAAAACTATCAGAAATGCAAAAACTATATTTCTTATGGCACATAAAGAATTAGATCTAGACGCTTTAGGTAGTTGTATTGGTATGTACATGATTCTTTCTAAACAAAAAAAAGATTGCTATATAATAATTGATGATAAAACTCACGAATTGGGAGTAGAAAAAGTACTAATTGAACTAGAAGGATGCATCAATACAATAAAGAGTGAAGATATAGATAAGTATTTAAATAAAAGAGATTGTAAAAACTTGCTTATTGTATTAGATACAAATAAAAAAGACTTAGTACAAAGCCCAGATATATTAAAGTTATTTAAGAATAAGTTAATTATAGATCATCACGATACAGGAAAAACTACAATAAAAGATGGTATATTGATTAATGATACAGAAGTATCAAGCACATGTGAGATGATTACAGAACTAATTGAACATTATGATGTAGAAATAGAACCATATTATGCAACTGTTCTTCTTTCTGGTATAGTATTAGATACAAATAACTTCACATTAAAAACAAATCCAGAAACATTCTATGCAGCTTACTATTTAAGTTCATTAGGAGCAAGTGCAAAAAAAGTTCAGTATTTATTAAAACAAGATATTAATGAATATACTGAAAGACAAAAATTAATGACTGGAATTCAAACAATTAATGGTAAAATAGCATTAACAAAAGCAACTCCATATACAATTTATAGAAGAGAAGACTTAGCAAAAGCAGCAGATACATTATTATTTTTTAACAATATAGAAGCATCTTTTGTAATAGGTAAGATAGGAAAAGATGTAATAGGTATTAGTGCCAGAAGCTTAGGTAATTATGATATTAATAAAATTTTATCTAAATTAGGTGGAGGAGGAGGCACATATAATGGTGCAGCCAGATTTGAAAATACAACTATTAGTAAAGTAGAACAGCAACTAATAGAAGTAATAAAGGAGGATTCGGAATAAATGGAAGTAATATTTATAAAAGACTTGAAAGGACAAGGTAAAAAAGGACAAGTTAAAAATGTTAAAGACGGATATGCTCAAAATTATCTAATAAAAAATGGATATGCCGTAATTAAGAATAAAGAAAACTTGCAAAAGCTAGAAAAAGAAAGAAATAAAAAAGAAGCAGAAGATTTAGAAAATAAGAAAAATGCTGAAATATTAAAGAAAGAACTTCAAAATATTGTACTCGAATTCAAAGTAAAGACAGGAGAAGGAGACAAGGTATTTGGAAGCATAAGTGTTAAGCAAATAAAAGATGAATTATCAAAAAAAGGATATAAGATTGATAAAAGTCAGATAGATATAAAGAATTCAATATCTACATTAGGATTTCATAATATAGATATAAACTTATATCCAGGAATAGTAGGGGTAGTAAAAGTTCATGTAATTAAGTAAAGGAGTAGATTAATATGCCAGTAAGAAGTTTACCAAACAATTTAGAAGCAGAAGAATCAGTATTAGGGGCATGTTTTTTATCAAAATACGCTTTACAAAAGGCTAGTGAAGCATTACAACCAGAATCATTTTATAGTGAAAAAAATAGTAAAATATTTAGTGCTATGATAGCATTATCAGAAGAAAAAACTCCTATAGATCTTACAACAATGACAAGCTATTTGAAAAATCATAATACATTAAATGATGTAGGAGGAGTAGAATATCTAACAGAAGTAGTAAACTTTGTTCCAACTGCATCAAATGTAGATTTCTATATAAAAAATGTTGAAGAAACAGCATTATTACGAGGATTAATTGAAACAGCAACAGAAATAGCTTCAGATGGTTATAAAACAGATGAATCAGTAAATGAAATATTAGATAATTCAGAAAAAAAGATATTAAACATAGTAAAAAACAGAAAATCAACTGAATTTAGAAATATAAAAGATGTATTATCAAAAACTCAACAAGATTTAGAAAGATTATCAGAAAATAAAGGAGAAATAACAGGATTAGCAACAGGATGGTATGATTTTGATAAACTAACTACAGGATTACATCCAAATGAATTTATAATTATAGCAGCAAGACCTGCTATGGGAAAAACAGCATTTGCACTTAACTTAGCAACTCATGTAGCTATGACGCAAAATAAAGCAGTAGCGCTATTTAACTTAGAAATGAGTGCAGAGCAATTAGCAATGCGTATAATTTCATCATTAGGACAATTAGAAGGATTTAAATTAAGAACTGGTAATTTAATGAACAATGATTGGAAAAGAATAAATGAAGCATGTTCACAATTATCTGGAACAAATATGGTAATGGATGATACACCAGGAATTACAATTGGAGAAATTAGAGCAAAATGTAGAAGGCTAGCAAGTAGTGAAAAAGGCCTTGCTTTAGTAGTAATAGATTATCTGCAGTTAATATCAGGTGGTAAAAATTATGGAGCAAATAGACAACAAGAAGTATCAGACATATCAAGAAGTTTAAAAACATTAGCAATGGAATTAAATGTTCCAGTAATAGCATTATCTCAACTATCACGTAGTGTAGAAGGAAGAGAAGATAAAAGACCGTTAATGAGTGATTTGCGTGAATCAGGATCAATTGAACAAGATGCTGATATAGTAGCATTCTTATATAGAGATGACTATTATAATAAAGAGGCAAGAACTGAAGATAATACAAGTATAAGTGAATTAATAATAGGAAAACATCGTAATGGACCAACAGCAACAGTAGAATTATTATTTAAAAAGAATACATCTACCTTCGTTAATTTAAAACAAGATAGAGAAAAAGTGGAGGAACAAAGTGGCTAGAAAAAATAAAGTGATATTATTACTAATAATATGTATTATGTTTACAGTAGGATTCTCTAAATTACTATCTACTCCCAAAACAGTATATAGAGTTTATCTAAAAGGAGAGTCCTTAGGATTAATAACATCAAAACAAAAATTAGAAAAATATATTGATAAAAAGCAAGCAGAGGTAAAGGAAAAATATAATGTAAATAAAGTCTATGCTCCTACTGATTTGGACATAGTAAAAGAAGTAACATACTATGATGATGTATCTACAATAAAAGAAATCTATGAAAAGATTAAAGATATCTCACCATTTACAATAGATGGATATCAAGTAAAAATAAAAGGAATAGATACAACAGATTCAAATGGAAAAACAGTAAAAGGTAAAAATCAATATATTTATGTAATTGATAAAAAGATATTTACAGAAGCAATAGATAATACTGTAAAAGCTTTTATTGATGAGAAAGATTATGAAGCATTTGCAAATAATACTCAAAAAGAAATAAAAGATACAGGAACAATAATAGAAAACATTTATATAGAAAATAAAATAACTATAAAGAAAGATCATATTCCAATTAATAAAACCATTTATATGGATAAAAGTACATTGAGTCAATATTTACTTTTTGGAACAACAAAACCACAACAAACTTATACAGTAAAAGATGGAGATACAATTGATGATATAGCTTTTAATAACAAAATATCAACAGAAGAGTTTTTGATTGCTAATCCGGATTTAATAAGTACAAGTAGTTTATTATATACAGGTCAAGTTGTAACAATTGGTTTATTAAAGCCCCAAGTAAACGTAGTAGAATGGGATCATATTGTAAAAGATGAAGAGCAAAACTATACAACTAGAACAGAGGAAGATCCTAATGAGTACACTACTTATTCTGAGGTAAAACAAGCTGGAGTAAAAGGATTAAATAGAGTTACACAAAAATTACAAATAATAAATGGACAAACAACATCAGTAGTACCGGTAGATACAGAACAATTAAAAGCACCAGTAGAAGAAGTAATTGTAAAAGGAACAAAACAAATAAGTTCTGGATATTATGGTGGAGGCTATGGATCAGTTATCCCTACTAAAGGAATATTTGGATGGCCAGCAACATGTTCAACAATATCTAGTGGTTTCGGATGGCGTTGGGGAACTCTACATGATGGTACAGATATAGCTGGATGTGGATATGGTTCTAATATATTTGCTGCAGAATCTGGTGTAGTTGTACAATCTGGATATAAATATGATAATGGTCAATTCATTACTATTCAACATGATAATGGATATTTCACTATGTACGCACATTTATGTAACGGATGTAGATATGTTAATGTTGGTGATAGAGTTAGAAAAGGTCAAGTAATTGGTGGAATGGGACAAACAGGATTTGCAACAGGAGTACACTTACACTTTGGTGTATGGACTGGCTATCCATATCGTGGAGGAACAGCGTTAAACGCTATGGCATTCTATTAATATGAAAGTACAAATGATATCAAGTGGTTCAAAAGGAAATTGCGCCATAGTTTTAAATAATAATACAAATATAATTATTGATGCGGGAATATCTTTTATCACTTTAAAAAGAAAGTTAGAAGAGTATTCCCTTTCTTTTGACCAATTTAATGCAATATTAATTACCCATTGTCATAAAGACCATATAAGTGGATTATCAAGTATAATCAAAAAAACACAATTAAATGCATACATACCTAAGAAGATGTATGACAGTTTAAAAGAATATATTCCAATAGAAAGATGTATATTTATCGATGATAATTTCAAGATAAATGAATTAAATATAGAACTAATACATACTTCTCATGATGCTCCATCAAGTGTAGGATTTATCATATCTGATTGTGATAAGAAGATGTGTTATGTAACAGATACAGGATATATAAATAGAAAATATCTATCCAAAATGGTAGAACTAGATTGCTATGTAATAGAAAGTAATCATGATGAAGTAATGTTAATGGATGGACCTTATCCTAGATTTCTTAAAGAAAGAGTTATCAGCGATAAAGGGCATTTATCTAATAAGACAACAGCTAATTATCTAAAAAAGATTATAGGTAGTAACACAAAAAACATAGTATTAGCACATTTAAGTGAAACTAATAATACAGAAGAATTAGCACTAAAAACAGTAAGAGAACAAATACCAGATGAAAAAATACATATTATAGCAGCAAGGCAATATGAATCAAGTGAAGTAATAGAGGTATAAAATGATAAAAATAATTACAGTGGGATCACTAAAAGAAAAATATTTAAAAGATGCTATAGAAGAATATAAAAAAAGGTTAAGTAAATATGCAAATATTGAATTAATCGAAGTAAAAGATGAAGGATTAGTAGAAAAAGAAAAAGCTCTAAAGTTAGAAGCAGATAAGATACTTAAAAATATAAACAATAAAGATTACATAATCACTTTAGAGATAGATGGTCAACAACTAACTAGTGAGGACTTTTCAAAAAAAATAGACAACATACTTATCGAGAATAGTAATATTACATTTATAATAGGTGGAAGTTATGGATTAGATGATCAAGTAAAAAGAATATCTAATTACAAATTATCTTTTTCTAAAATGACTTTTCCACATCAACTATTTAGAGTAATATTACTAGAGCAAATATATAGAGCATTTAAAATAATAAATAATGAAAATTATCATAAATAGGAGAGTATATGATTGGAAATAATTGGGATAGTTTATTAAGTGAAGAATATAAAAAAGAATACTTTTTAAAAATGATAGATTTTTTAAATAAAGAGTATAAAAATAAGACAATTTACCCAAAAAAGAATGAAATATTTAATGCTTTTAGGTATACTTCATTTGATAATATTAAGGTAGTAATAATAGGACAAGATCCATATCATGGACCAAATCAGGCAGAAGGATTATCGTTTTCAGTTAGTAATTCTGTACTGAAACCACCATCTTTACAAAACATTTTTAAGGAACTAGAAAGTGATTTGGGAATACCATTTCCTGAAGCTAACTCATTAAAACCATGGGCTAATGAAGGTGTATTATTGTTAAATTCTGTATTAACTGTAGAAGAACACTCACCAGCATCACATAAAAATATAGGATGGGAAACTTTTACAGACAATGTTATTAAAAAGATTAATGAAAAAAAAGAACCAGTAGTATTCATACTGTGGGGAGCTTTTGCTAGAAGTAAAAAAGAATTAATAACAAACCCTAAACATTTAATTATAGAATCAGCTCATCCATCTCCATTTTCAGCAAGAAACGGTTTCTTCGGAAGTAAACCATTTTCTAAAACTAATGAATTCTTAAGAAAAAATAATATAAAAGAAATAGATTGGAGAATAGAAAAATGAAAAAGATATCAAAAATATTCTCAGAATACTATATAATTTTTACCATTTACTGTTTAATTGGTTGGTTATACGAAGTATTATGGATGTGGTTTGTAGTACCTCCATATAAATTCACTAATAGAGGAGTATTGTTAGGGCCATTCTTACCAATTTATGGATTTGGTATGTTGATACTAATAATTCTCTTAAAAAAATTGATGAATAAAAAACATAAAGCAGATAACCCTTTATTTTTATCTCTATCAGTTGCAATAATAACAACATTTTCATATATAACTTTTATAGAATATACTACTCCAAAGATATATAGCGTAGATGTATTCTTACAAGGTTATGGAATAGGTCTCTTACTAGCTAACATAATAACTATTTTACTAGCAAATATAATTATAAAGAAGTCAAATAATAAAGATCTAAAAGAAACAGATTTAACAATCTTCTTAGTTTTCTTAGCTATTTGGATTATAACTACGTTAATAGAATATGTATCACACTATGTAATTGATAAATATACAAATAAATTACTATGGGATTACACATATGACTTTCTAAATATTAATGCTAGAGTGAATTGGGATGCTAGTAGAAACTTTGCTATAGGTGGAACATTCTTGTTATATACAGTTCAACCATTAATAGTTAAACTTAATAGAAAACTAAAAGATAAAACAAAACTAATAATAACTCTAGGAATAGGAATACCAATGTTATTAGATTTTATCTTTCATGCACTTCTTCATATAATATAAAAAGTTTCCACAGAATTTGTGGAAACTTTTTTATACTTATCTATAATTTGTATTCTTATAAACATAATATTTATTATCAGTATTTTTAGGAATTTCATTATACTGTTTAGTTATACCTGACTTTATCCATTCATCATTATTATAATTATGTTCTTCGTAAAAATATGCAGGAAGAGAAATATCATCATGGTTACTTTTACTATAAGATAATTTTTGACTCTCTAAATATTCTTCTTGCGCTTTTCTATAATAATAGCCACCAGAAAAAGATCCTACTAATGCAAATGAAATAGCACCTCCAATAGATAATATCTTCATACAATATAATAAATCTTCTTTATTAATTTTAAAATTTTTCATAATAACCCCCACTTGAAAAAACTTGGAGATATTATAGCATAACAAGTATAAAAAGTCAAAAAAAAAACTCTTTAAAAGAGTTTTTTTAATTTGCTTGTACTGCAGTAATTGCAACTACACCTACTATATCATCTACATTGCATCCTCTAGATAAATCATTAATAGGTTTAGCAATACCTTGACAGATAGGTCCATAAGCCTCTGCTTTAGCTAATCTTTGAACTAATTTATAACCAATATTACCAGCATCTAAATCTGGGAATACTAATACATTAGCATGTCCTGCAACAGAACTATTTGGAGCTTTAGAAGCAGCTATCTCTGGTACTATAGCAGCATCTAATTGAAGCTCGCCATCAGCTTTCATATCAGGATAATCTCTTTTAGCTATATCAACTGCTGCTAGTACTTTATCTACATCTGCATGTTTAGCACTACCTTTAGTAGAATGAGATAAAAAAGCAACTTTAGCTTCGTCTTGAACTAATAACTCAAAACTATCAGCACTAGATTTTGCGATAGCAGCTAGTTTTTCAGGATCAGGATTCTGCTCTAATCCAGCATCAGCAAATATAAATGTACCATTAGAACCATATTCACAATTTGGTACAACCATTAAGAAGAAAGCAGATACAAGTTTAGTATCAGGTGCAGTCTTAATAATTTGTAAAGCTGGTCTAATAGTATTAGCAGAAGAGTGACAAGCACCAGATACAACACCATCAGCCATATTTTCTTTAACTAACATACATGCATAATACATATAGTCATTCATCATTAATTTCTTAGCTTCTTCATAAGTCATACCTTTAGCTTTTCTAAGCTCAACTAACTTATTAATTAGATCTTCAGTTAACTCTGAATTATTAGGATCAATAAACCTAATATTATCAAAATTTAAATCAGAATTACCATTTTTTATTTCATTTTCATTACCAATTATAATGATATTAGCAATATCTTCATCTCTTACCTTACATGCGGCTTCTAATACTCTTCTATCCATATATTCAGGTAATATTATTGTCTTTTTATTCTTTTTAGCTCTTTCTTTAATACTTTCTATAAAAT
This sequence comes from uncultured Bacillota bacterium, assembly GCA_946617625.1. Lineage (GTDB taxonomy): Bacteria > Bacillota_I > Bacilli_A > RF39 > UBA660 > RUG14891. The sequence continues at coordinate 19,071 of CAMOKF010000005.1, read as the reverse complement.
TCATAAATACCTCTCTAATCAGCTAATATTTCATACATTTCTTTATTTTCATCATTATAAAAGTCTTTTCTTTTATAACGCTTAAATAAAGCAACTATTTTTGATGGAAAAGATGAAACTAAATGATTAAAAATTACAACATTATCATTATAAAATTTTATAGAACCAATTATAGCTTCTTCGTTATCATTTAAATCTCTTAGAATTCTGTTTAAAGATTCACTCTTAAATAGTTTCTCATTTTCATCTAAAGTTTTAAATAATTCATCATATTCATTCTTTAATATTTCATTTAACTGAAAATGATTTAAATTAGCTTCATTTATACCATTTAATTCTGGCATAAATTCTTCTAACTTTAGTTCTTTTTTAATTACAGGTATAGTTCTTTCTAGTAAATCTAATTTCCTATTTAAAAGAACATCTAAATTACTTTCAGCCTCATTTATTTTAATAATAGCAAAATTAAATCTATTGCCATATATAATAAATATTATTATAAATAATAAAATTACTATAGCTACTCCTATAAGAATTTCTATCATATCATCCCTCCAACACTATAGTAATTATATCAAATTTATTTTTAGATGTACATTGAGTAAATAGAAATTAGCTTTCTTTTTGAAAACTTTCTTTTTCATCAAAAGCTTTTTCAGTAATACTAGGTTCTGTACCTTTAATAAAGTACATAAATTTTTTCTTTTCAGCACTCTCATCCACAGGTTTTCCAGAAATTGGGTCAACAAGTACTACATTAACATTTTTTGGTTTAGTATACCATGTATCAATATCTTCTTTTCCTTTTTCATATTTTTCTACTGTATTATACCAGATGTTTTGAGCGTACTTATACTCACTTTTATCTAAAGATTTATTATTATCATAACCAACCCAAACAGCGCATACTACATCTTTGTTATAGCCAATATTCCAGTTATCTGTTTCTGTAGTCCCACTTTTCAAAGCAAATTTATGAGTTAACTTAGGACCTAAACTAATAGCAGTAGGATAATTATAATCTATATAATCAGAATCATAAGTTGCTGTTAACATATTATTAAGTATAAAAGTAATACTACTATTTAATACTAATTCTTTAGTATTCTTATTTTCATATATAACATTATTATTACTATCAACTACTTTTTCAATTAAGTGTGGTTCTACTTTATATCCTTCATTAGCAAAAGATGAATATCCAGCAGCCATCTCTATAATACTTATTTCATTAGTGCCTAAAGGAAGAGATGGAATATCTTCTAATTTAGATTTAATTCCAACTCTTCTAGCAACATTTATTAATGCATCACTACCTAAAAAAAGATGGGTCTTAACAGCGTATATATTTTCAGAATACGCTACAGCAGTAGCCATAGAAATAGGTTTATTTCCATAAACATCATTATAATTTCTAGGAGAATAACTATCAGATTTTTCTAAATTAAATGTTGTTTTTTCACTAGTAAAAGTAGAACTAGTAGTAAATCCATTTTCTAATGCGGCATAGTATAAGTAAGGCTTCATAGTAGATCCAACTTGTCTTTTAGAATTTAAAACTCTATTATAAGAAGACTTTAAATAATCTTTTCCGCCAACTAAAGCAACTATTCCACCAGTATTAGGGTTCATAACAACAACACTAGTTTGTATTTCTGAGTTAGTAGGAATAGTTTCTTTAATAGTAAGATCAAGTTCTTTTTGAGCTTCCATATTTAGATTAGTATATATCTTTAAACCTTTAATTGATTCATAACTTTTAGGTATAGTAGATATACTTTCTAACTCATTAATAACAGCATCTTGATAATACATTAAATTATCACTATTATCAGTATTTTTGCCATCATTAAAAATAAGATCTTCATTGTACGCATTATTTAATTCTTCTTCAGTAATAACATTGTTATTTACCATACATTTTAATACTGTAAGCTGTCTTTCTTTAGATAGCTCATAATTAATAAAAGGGGAATAGTTAGAAGGAGATTTAGGAATGCCTATTAAGATACTTGCTTCTGCTAAGGATAGTTCAGAAGGTTCTTTATCAAAATAATACTTACTAGCTCTATAAATTCCATATTGACCATGACCATAATTAATTGTATTTAAGTATCCTTCTAAAATTTCATCTTTAGAATAACTTGATTCAATTCGAATAGTATACCAAGCTTCATCCCATTTCCTTTTCCAAGTTTTATCGAAACTTAAGAATAAGTTTTTAGCATATTGCTGAGTAATTGTTGACGCACCTTGAGTAGTAGTTCCACTTTTTAAATTTACATAACATGCTTTTAATATTCGTAAAAAGTCAAAACCATGATGCTTATAAAAATTTTTATCTTCTGTAGAAATAGTAGCATTAATAACATTTTTTGATATTTCATCAATGCTTACCCATTCCTTTGATTGACTTCCTTCAAAAAAAACATTATTATTACTATCGTAGAGTATCAGATTGTTAGCACTATTTATTTCTAATTTTGGAGATATTTTAATATATATATAAACACCTATACATGAAATTATTATTAATAATAATACTAATTTAATTGTTTTACTAATAAAAGATTTAATCTTCATAGAATCAGCCTCAATACTATTATTGGAAATAATGAAGAAAAATATGTATGAAAAAACAGAGAAATATGCTATAATCTATACTAAGTTTTTAGAAATGGGTGGTTATATGACTTTTAAAGCAAAAGTAAGTGTAATTAATAATGATGAAAACATAGTTTATACTACAATATGCAAAAAAAGTAATGATATGATTATGTACATTGAAAATGATAAATTACGCACAAGAACAACATATAACTATGATAATAATGTCTTACGACGACGAAATGATAATTATAAAATTGAATACGTATTTGATAAAAATAAAATAACTGAAGGAATAATTGAAACAAAAGAACACAAAGTAATTGTAAAAATTGAAACAAAAAAAATGAAAATAGAAAATGACAATATAGAAATAGAGTTTAAAGTAGAAGGACAAGCTATTACCTATAAAGTCGAAAAGGAGTAAATATGAGTATTTTAAAGAATATAAATAATGATTTAAAAGAAAGATTAAAGGGAATAGGATATGATGTTGAAAACATAAATTTATTACCTTCTAATAGAAAAGATTTAGGAGATTTCCAAATAAATGAAGCAATGCAACTAGCAAAGAAATATGGTAAAAATCCTAGAGAGATTGCAAGTGATATAGTAGAAGAGCTAAATAAAGATGAAAAATTTACTAATATAAATATTGCGGGACCAGGTTTTATTAATATATCTATTAATAATGATTATTTAGTAAATGAATTAAATCATATTGAAAAAGATATTGACTATAATATTGATAAAAGAGAAGAAAAGAAAATAGTAATAGATTTTGGAGGAGCTAATGTAGCAAAAGCTCTTCATGTTGGACATTTAAGAAGTGCTAATCTAGGAGAAGGATTAAAAAGATTAGCTAGAAGAATTGGTTACAAAGTATGGGGAGATGCACATCTAGGAGACTATGGAAGACCACTAGGATTAGTAGAATTAGAAATAAAGAAAATGTATCCAGAATTACCTTTCTTTGATGAAAATTATCAAGGTAATTATGAAGAAGTAGAACTACCTATTACTAATGCAGATTTAGAAAAAATATATCCTTTAGCATCAGCAAAATCTAAAGAAGATGAAGAATACTTAGAAGAAGCAAGAATTATAACTTCTAAAATTCAAAATAAGGAAAAAGGATATTATGATTTATGGAAAAGAATCATAGAAATATCAAAGAAAGATATTAAAGAAGTCTATGATAGTCTTAATGTATATTATGATTTATGGTTGGGTGAAAGTGATTCAGTAGAATACTATAATGAATTATATAAAATATTTGATGATAAAGGATTATTAAAAGATAGTGAAGGAGCTAAAATAGTAGAATTAGAAGAAGAAACAGATAAAGCTCCAATGCCACCAATTTTATTTGTTAAAAGTAATGGATCATTATCTTATCAAACAACAGATTTAGCAACTATTCTACAAAGAAAGCATGAAGAAAATCCAGACGAAATATGGTACTGCGTAGATGCAAGACAATCTCTTCATTTTGATCAAGTATTTAGAGCAGCAAGATATGCTAATCTAGTAGATGAAAATGTTAAGTTAGAATTTGTTGGCTTTGGAACAATGAATGGTAAAGATGGAAAACCATTTAAAACTAGAGATGGTGGAGTAATGCCACTAAAAGAATTAATAAATTTAGTAGAAGAAGAAACATATAAAAGAATTGTTATAGATACAAAAGATGAAGCAGAAAAACAAGAAATAGCACATAAAGTAGCTATAGCATGTCTAAAGTATTCAGATTCATTACCTTTTAGAGGAACAGATTATATATTTGAAATAGATAAGTTTGCTGATATGGAAGGTAAAACTGGTGCATATATTCTTTATTCAACTATAAGAATGAAATCATTACTAAAAAAAGCCAAAGAACAAGGTATAGAATATAATAAAATGCATAGCATATACAGTGATGTAGAAAAAGAGGTAGCTTTAACTCTACTAAATTTACCAACTGTAATTGATAAAACAATAGAAAATAAATCATTAAATGAAGTAGCAGAATACATATTTAAACTAACTTCTATATATAATAAATTCTATTCAGATAACAAAGTATTAATAGAAGAAGATAGTAATAAGAAGACAAGTTGGTTAGTATTAACAGACATAGTATATAAAACAAATTTATTATTATTGGATATATTGGGAATAGAAGTACCAGAAAAAATGTAAAAAAAGTGTTGTAATTATATATATAATATGTTATAAGTTTAATGGTAAAATTATTATTTAATAATTTTATAATTAATTAATAAAAGTGATGTGCTGCATAGGAGGGCTACATTATGAGTATTAAAAAAATGAAAAAAGAAGAATTAGAATTATTATCAAATAAAGAAATAACATGTTTAATATTAGAAGAAAGTAAAAAATCAATGAACACTGCAGATATTTTTAGAAAAATTATAGAACTTCTAGAATTACCTGAAAGTACTTTTGAAAATAAAATAGCTGATTTCTATACATCTTTAGCAACAGATAAAAGATTTATTCTTTTAAAAGATGGTACATGGGATTTAAGAAATCGCCATACATCTGATAAAGTAGTAAAAATCTCTGATGATGATGAAGAAGATGAAGAAACTCAAGAAGAAGACGAAGATAAAGAAGAAGATGAAATAGAAGAAGATGACTTTGATGATACAGAGCCAGAAGATTATGATGAAGATACAAACGAAGAATTAAAAGATCTTGTAATTCTTGATGAAGAAGATTTAGAACTAGAACAATAATCTAGTTTTTTTTCTTTAATATTTATGATATAATACCAGTGATTACCGGAAGGGGAGAAAAATATGATAGAAAGATTAGAAGCAACTTTAGCAAAATACGAATATTTACAAAATGAATTAACAAAACCAGAAGTTCTTTCAGATATAAAGAAAACTAGGGAATATTCCAAAGAAATGTCTGAATTAGAGGATATAGTAAACTGTTATAAAAAATACAAAAAAGTTTTATCAGGAATAGAAGATGCTAAAGAAATGACTAAAGATCCAGACTTAGGAGAAATGGCTAAAGAAGATTTAAGGACATTAGAAGAAGAAAAAACTAAATTAGATGGTGAACTTGAAATCTTACTAATTCCAAAAGATCCTAATGATGGAAAGAACGTTGTTATTGAAATTAGAGGAGCTGCAGGTGGAGATGAAGCCAATATTTTTGCAGGAGACTTATTTAGAATGTATACAAGATATGCTGAAAAAAAAGGATTTACATATCAGGTATATAACTCAGTAGATGGAACTGCTGGAGGATTCGCTCAAATAGAGTTTATTATTAAAGGAAAAAACGCTTATTCATTATTAAAGTATGAATCAGGATCACACAGAGTACAAAGAGTACCAGTAACAGAGTCTAATGGTAGATTACAAACATCTACTGCTACTGTATTAGTAATGCCAGAAGCAGATGAAGATGTTGATATTGATATTAATCCAAATGATTTAAGAATAGATATTTATAGATCAAGTGGTTGTGGAGGACAAGGAGTAAACACAACAGATTCAGCAGTTAGAATTACACATTTACCTACTGGAGTAGTAGTAACATGTCAAAATGAAAGAAGTCAAATTCAAAATAAAGAACAAGCTATGAAAGTTTTAAAAACTCGTCTATATGAATTACAAGAGCAAGAAAGATTAGAAAAAGAAGGAAATGAAAGACGTAGTAAAATAGGTACAGGAGATAGAGCTGAAAAAATAAGAACTTATAACTATCCTCAAAATAGAGTAACAGATCATAGAATTGGTTTTACTACTAACAATTTAGATAGAATAATGGATGGTTACTTAGATGATGTAATCGATGCACTAATACAAGAAGATCAAAAAAGAAAACTTGAAGGAGAAACTAACGAATAATAATGACAGTAGAAGAATTATTAGTTTTAGGTAAAAAGAGTTGCCATTCAGATCATGCCAAAATTCTTTTAGCAGAGTTATTAGATAAAAATCCTCTAGAATTATTTAACTATTTAAATATGGAAGTTGAAGAAAAAGTAGTAGAAAAATATACAAAAGAAATAGATGCACTAAATAAGGGTATTCCACTTCAATATGTGATTGGAAATGTCAATTTCTTAGGAAACACATTTATCATTAATAAAAATGTATTAATACCGAGATTCGAAACTGAAGAATTAGTAGATTATACATCTAAATATGCAAAAGAGTTATTCACAGATCCTGTGGAAATAATTGACTTAGGATGTGGAAGTGGAGTAATAGGATTATCATTAAGTAAAAAAATATCCACAAAATCTGTGGATTTAATAGATATAAGTGAAGAAGCATTAGAAGTTGCTAAAGAAAATGCTAAAAGATTAGATGTAAAAGCTAATTTTATCCACAGTGATATGTGGAAAAACATTAATAAAAAATATGACATTATAATAAGTAATCCACCATATATAAAAACAGATGAAGAAATCGAAGATATAGTAAAAAACAATGAACCACATATTGCTTTATATGCCGGAGAAGATGGATTAGACTGTTATAGAAAAATAATAAAAGGAATAAAAGAACATTCAAAAGAAAAATGTCTAATAGCATTAGAAATTGGATTTAATCAAGCAAATGATATTATAGAATTAATAGAAAAAGAATTAGATAATGTAAAAATAGAAGTTAAAAAAGATATGTCCGACAAAGAAAGAATGATCTTTATATTTAAAAATATTGAATAATTATTAATAAAAATCTCACTATACCAATGTAAGGAAAGTGAGATTTTTATATGAAAAAAGCAATTATAATTCTAGCAATAATAATATTAATACTATGTATAAATAAAAATGAACAAGTAATAATCCCAAAGGATAGTATTAGATTTAGAATTATTGCTAATAGTAATAATATAGAAGACCAATCATTAAAAAGAAAAATAGTTAATTCTTTAGAAGAAGAAATAAGTGATATAGAATCTTCTAATGATATAAATGAAGCTAGAAAAAAGATTAATAATAACATTGTTAAAATAGAAGAAAAGATTAATAAAAAGTTAGAAGAGTCAAACTATAATAAAAATATAACTATAAAATATGGTAATAATTATTTTCCTCAAAAAGAATATAAAGGAATAAAATATGAAGAAGGAAAATATGAATCACTTGTAATAACTATAGGAGAAGGTGTTGGAGATAACTTTTGGTGTGTGTTATTTCCACCTCTTTGCAAAATAGATACAAATAATAAAAATGTGGAATATACATCTTTAGTAAAAGAAATAATTAATAAATATACTAATAAATCATAAAATAAAATAGATTAACAAATCTATTTTTTTATTTACATCTAAATAAAGTAAAATACTTTTGAAATAATTGACTTTATAATAATATTTTCTTATTATTTAATTGGGTGATAAGAAATGTTAGTTAATTCAAAAGAAATGCTAGAAAAAGCAAAAAAGGAACATTATGCAGTTCCACATTTTAACATAAACGATTTAGAGTGGACAAAATATATTCTTGAAAAATGTAATGAAATGAATATTCCAGTAATACTAGGAGTTAGTGACGGAGCTGGAAAATATATGGGTGGTTATGATGCTATCTATGGTATGGTAACTGGATTAATTAAAGATTTAAATATAACAATACCAGTTTGTTTACATGTAGATCATGGTTGCAGTGAAACATGTAAAAAAGCAATTGATGCTGGATTTACATCAGTAATGATAGATGCTTCACGTGAAGAACTAGATGAGAATATAAGAATTACTAAAGAAATAGTAGAATATGCTCATCCTAAAGGAGTAACTGTAGAAGCAGAAGTAGGACATATTGGAGGAACAGAAGATAATATTACAAGTGATATTTTCTATGCTACTTTAGAAGAATGTAAAAAGATATATGATGAAACAGGAATAGACTCTCTAGCACCAGCACTAGGAAGTGTACATGGTTTCTATAAAGGAGAACCTAATCTTAACTTTGAGAGAATGGACCTTATTAATAAAGAATTACCAATACCTCTAGTATTACATGGAGGAAGTGGAATACCAGATGATAAAATTAAAAAAGCTATATCATGTGGAATTTCTAAAATAAATGTAAATACTGAGCTTCAAGTATCATGGTCTAAAGCAGTAAGAGAATTCTTAAATAATGATGATAAAGCTTATGATCCAAGAAAAGTAATTGGAAGTGGAGAAAAAGCAATGAAAGATACTATAGAAGCCAAAGTAAAACTATTTGGAACTAGAATATAATATCTGGGAGGTTGAATATGAAAATAATTGAAATAGAAGGCCAAAAAGAATTAACAGGAACTATAAGAGTAAGTGGAGCTAAGAATGCAACAGTAGCACTTATTCCAGCTGCAATTTTAACAGATGAAGAAGCAACTATTTGTAATGTACCAGAAATAACTGATACAGAGGCCTTATGTGAAATATTAGAAGTATTAAATGTTAAAGTTAATAGATCAACTGAAAGCTTAGTAATTAATCCAAAAGATATGATAAATACTGAAATTGAAGAAAAGTATTCTAAAAAATTAAGAGCATCATATTATTTTATGGGAGCATTACTAGGAAAGTATAAAAAAGCAGTAATGTATTTTCCAGGAGGATGCTCTATAGGAGCTAGACCTATAGATCTACATCTAAAAGGATTTGAAGCATTAGGAGCAAAAGTTACAAGTAATAAGAATCAATATATAGTAGAAGCAGAAGAACTAAAAGGAGCTAATATATATTTAGATATAGCTTCAGTAGGAGCAACAATAAATATAATGTTAGCTGCAGTAAAAGCAAAAGGTACTACTATAATTGATAATGCTGCTAAGGAACCAGAAATAGTAAATGTTGCAACATTTTTAAATAATATGGGAGCTAAAATAACAGGAGCAGGCACTTCTAGAATAAAAATAGTTGGAGTAAATAAGCTTCATAAATGTTTTCATGAAGTAATACCTGATAGAATAGAAGCAGGCACATATTTAATAATAGGAGCACTATGTGGAAATAATTTAAAAATAGATAACATGATTCCAGAACATTTAGAAGCATTAACATCTAAATTAGAAGAAATGGGAATAGAATTAGAAAAAGGTATTGATTATATTACAATTTTAGGAAAAAATGAAAAATATAAGAATACTAATATAAAAACAGCAGTGTATCCAGGTTTTCCAACAGATTTGCAACAACCATTTACTGTATTACTAACACAAGCAAATGGTAAATCTAAAGTAACAGAAACAATATGGGAAAATAGATTTATGCATATACCATATTTAAAAGATTTAGGAGCAGATATAGAAGTAAAAAATCAAACTGCAACAATATTAGGTCCGACAGAGTTAAAAGGTACTCAAGTAGTAGCTACAGACTTAAGAGCAGGAGCTGCAATGGTAGCTGCAGGATTACTTGCTAGTGGAACTACAACTATAACAAATGTTGAACATATCTTAAGGGGATATGAAAATATAATAGAAAAACTAACAGATGTTGGAGCAAAAATAAAATTAAAAGAAATATAATCGCAAGATTATATTTTTTTAATATTTAAAACTTATAAACATAATCTTTAATAGAGGTATATTCATGAAAAAATTTATAAGTATTAAGATGATTATTCTATATTTTATAATAATTATTTCAGTAATAATAATTCCTAAGATAATAGATAATAAACTTAGTTATTTATCAATAGGAGATAGTTATGCCAAAGGAATAAATAGTTATGGAATAGAAGAATATAGTTATAGTGACTTTTTAAGAGATAAGTTAAAAGAATATAATAAATTAAAAGATTATACTAACTATTCATATAATGAAATAACTATAAAAGATTTAACAAATGAAATAGATAAAATTCAAAATAATGACTTAAAATTACAAAAAAAGTTACTTAAAAGGCTTATACAAGATGCAGATATTATTACTTTATCTATAGGATTAAATGACATAAAGTACTATTTATCACTAGAAGAAAATATGAATAATAAAAAAATAAATAATATATTAAAGAAAGTAGAAAATGATTATAGTGAGCTCATAAAAGAGATAAGAAAATACTATTCCAAGAAGATATATGTTATAGAGTATCCAATTACAATGACAAATGACTATTATTTACTAGTATTAATAAAAAGATTTAATAACTTTTTAAGAAATAATAAAGAAGTAATATCTATACAAGTTAATGACTTAGAGGAAGATAAATATAAGTATTTTAATAATCAAAATAGTAATCATTATAATAGAAAAGGATACGAGTTAATATCAAATAAAATATACAAAATGATAGAAAAAGGTTGAAAAATAATAAAATAAATGATATATTAATAACGCATTTAATTACTATGACTTTTTTGTCATGGCGGAAGGAGCGATAGAAATGAAAAAGGGAATACATCCAGAAATGAAAGACTGTGTTGTAACATGTGCATGTGGAGAAACATTTACAGTTAAATCAGTAAAATCAGAAATGCCAGTAGAAGTATGTTCTAAATGTCATCCATTTTATTCAGGAAAACAATCTAGAGCATCTCGTGCAGGACGTGTAGATAAATTTAATAAAAAATATGGATTTAGTTCTAAAGAAACTGCTGAATAAGCAGTTTTTATTTTGCATTAATATAGAATAATTGAGAAAAATACACTATAATAAATAATGAAAAGAGGTAATTTATGAAAATAGGTATAGCAAGTGATCATAGAGGATATGAACTAAAAGAATATTTAAAAGAAGAATTAAATAAAGATAATTATGAAGTAATAGACTATGGAACTTTTTCCACAGAATCTGTGGATTATCCAGATTATGCATTTGAATTATCCACAAATGTTGTTGAAAAAAATGTTGACTTTGGAGTAGCTATCTGTGGATCAGGAATAGGTATAAGTATAGCTTGTAATAAAGTTAAAGGAATACGCTGTGCAAAAGTTTCTAATAGAGATGAAGCAAGATATACAAGAGAAGACAATGATGCAAATATAATAGCTTTTGGAGAAAAAATAGATAAAGAAGAAGCTTTAGAATGTGTAAAAACATTTATAAAAACTCCATTTAGTAACCTAGAAAAGCATGTAAGAAGAATTAATAAGATTAAAATGTATGAGGAAAAATAATGCAAGGAAAAGTATTTGTATATTTAATAGTTACTATTTTAGTAATATGGTCAATGCAATCAGTTAATATAAATGGAATTTTTAAAAAGAATAGAGTTTATCAAGCTACTACATTTTATTTTCTATTAGGATTATCTTTAATATATTTAGTAACAAACTTTATAATGGATTTATACTCTTCATTAAAAATTTTCTAAGAATAGTATAAATTCTTTTTTTTTGGTGATAATTATAGTGAGGTGAGAAAATGAAAAGAGTAAAATTAAAACCATATGTAGTACCATTACTATCAACTTTTTTAGTTCTAGGATTATTTATTAGTACTTTATTCATGCAAACTACTGAACCAATAGACTTTAATATGCAATATGTAACTGATATTATTTTAGGTAATAAAATACCAGTAATTAATGAAACGAGAAAAATTATCAATCCCTATATTAATAGTACTGTAACTATAGGAAGAACATTTTATAACTATAAAGGCTCTGAAGAAGAACAAACTAAGTCAATTACAAAATATGAAGATACATATATGCAAAATACTGGAGTAGACTATACATGTGAAGAAGTATTCGATGTATTAGCTATTCTAGATGGAGAAGTTATCAGTGTAACAAATGATGAAACAGTAGGGAATGTAGTAAAAATACAACACGATAATGATTATGTTTCAGTATATCAAAGTTTATCTGAAGTAAATGTAAAAAAAGGAGATAAAGTAAGTCAAGGATACTTAATAGGTAAAAGTGGAACTAATAAGATGGATGAATCATTAAAAAATCATTTACATTTTGAATTATATATAAAGAATAAAATGGTAAATCCAACAGATTATTTAGATAAAAAATTAAATAATAAACAAGAACAAGAGTAAAAATACTCTTTTTTTCTATATTATTAAAAAATAAGCATATAATAGTATTATAAAACAACAATTTTATGATAAAATATTTATGAAAAAAAGGATGTGAAGAAAATGATATCAAAAGATATAGGTATAGACTTAGGAACAGCAAACGTCCTAATTTACATAAAGGGTAAAGGAATAGTATTAGATGAACCTAGCATAGTTGCTTTAGAAACAGATACAAAGAGAGTATTAGCTGTTGGAAAAGAAGCAAATGAAATGTTGGGAAGAACTCCAGGAAAAATAAAAGCAATAAAACCAATGAAGGATGGAGTTATTGCAGACTTTGAAATTACAGAGATAATGCTTAATTGTTTTATAAAAAAGATAAAAGCAAAAAAACTATTTTCTAGACCTAGAGTATTAATATGTTGTCCTACCAATATAACTCCTGTAGAAAAAAATGCTATTAAAGAAGCTGCAGAAAGAACAGGAGCTAGAAGAGTTTATATCGAAGAAGAACCTAAAGTAGCTGCAATAGGAGCAGGAATGGATATATCAAAGCCTACAGCAAATATGGTATTAGATATTGGTGGAGGAACAACAGATATTGCAATTCTTTCTTTAGGAGACATAGTTACATCAGAATCAATAAGAGTAGCTGGAAATGTATTCGATCAAGATATCATTAAATATATAAAGAGTAAATATAGATTATTAATTGGAGAATTAACAGCAGAAGAGATAAAGATAAATTTTGCAAATGTAAAAAATCCAGATAAAAAACAAACTTTAGAAATAAAAGGAAGAAATTTACTTACGGGATTACCAGATACTATAGTAATAACACAACCTGAAATAAAAGAAGCTCTTGATGAAAGTGTTCAAAAAATAGTAAAAGCAACAACTAGTGTACTAGAAGATGCACCTCCAGAATTATCAGGCGATATAGTTGATAAAGGAATAATACTAACAGGGGGAGGAGCTCTTTTAAATGGATTATCAGAAGTATTAGAAGAGGCACTAAATGTTCCAATTCTAATCGCAGAGTCTCCGCTAACTTGTGTAGTAGAAGGAACTGGTAAACTATTAGAAGATATAAAATCATTAGAAGAGAGTCAAGAAGATTAGATATGATATAATAGTAGTGAAAGAAGTGGTAGTTTGAAATTACAATTATTGAATGCTGGAGTAATAGTATTAACAACTTTTATTTTTTCGGCAGTAATTATGATTTTTATGAAAAAAATAGCTGTTCATATAAATGCAGTTGATGTTCCAAGAGAAGAAGAAGAACATAGACATATTCATAAGAAGACAACTCCTAAGTTAGGAGGTGTAGGTATATTCTTAGCATTCTTATTTGGATACATGTTATTTGGAGAACAAAGTGTTAGGATGAATTCAATACTTATTGGTAGTTTTATTATTATTTTAACTGGTATCATAGATGATATAAAACCAATAAGAGCATCTCATAAAATGATTGGACACTTAATAGCAGCAACAGTAATTGTATTCTATGGAGGAATATTGCTAAATAATATTTCAGCTTTTGGATATCAAATAGATTTTGGTATTCTTTCATATCCTTTAACTATATTATTTATAGTAGCGTGTACTAATATTATCAATCTAATAGATGGAATGGATGGATTAAGTGGAGGAATATGTTCAATATTTTACTTCACAATAGCAGTTCTATGTTTTTATCAAGGAAGATATGGAAGTTTAGTATTAATATTATGTTTAATAATGTTGGGATCAACCCTAGGATTCTTATTTCATAATTTTTATCCAGCAACAATTTTTGCAGGAGACTGTGCAACATTTATGGGATTTATTATTTCTGTAATAACTCTCCTAGAATTTAAAGGACCAGCATTAATAGGATTCTTCGTTCCATTAACAATTATAGGTATTCCAATATTAGATACATTATTTGCAATAATAAGGAGATTATTAAAAGGACAGCCACCATTTCAAGCAGATAGACAACACTTACATCACCAATTATTAGGAATGAATTTTAGTCATAGAACTACAGTTTTAATAATATATGGAATAAATTTATTATTTGCATCAGCATCTATGTTTTATACAATTATTGATCAAAAAATAGGTAAAATAATATATGTAGTAATATTCTTCCTAGTAATATGGTTTGTATTACACACATCAATAATTACAGACAAAACAAAAGAATTAAATATAAATAAGATAATAGAAAAAACACATAAGAAAAGTAGTGCTAAATAAAGTACTACTTTTTTATTTTTTTTTAATATGATATACTAAAATTACAAGGAGGAGATAGTATGGAAATAACTATTCATGGAGATAAGATTAAAATTACTACATCTATGAAAGAATATATTGAGGAGAAGCTAGGAAGATTAAATAAATACCTAGAAAAAAGCGATGAGGTTCGCGCAAATGTCATAGTAAAAGTAAGTAATTATACACAACGTGTTGAAATTACCATACCCTTAAAATCAATAATTTTAAGAACAGAAGATTCACAACAAGATTTTTATGCAGCTGTTGATAAAGCAATTGACAAACTAGAAAGACAAATTAGAAAGAACAAGACTAGAATTGCAAGTAAGCAAACAAAAGTTAATTATGGATTGGCTATAGCAGATCTAGAATCTGAAGAAGAGACAGAAGAATCAAAAATTGTAAAAAGAAAGAAAGTAGAAGTAAAACCAATGGATGAAGAAGAAGCCATTATTCAAATGGAACTTCTAGGACATGAGTTTTATATGTATAAAGATAGTGAGACAAATAAACCAACAGTTATCTATAAAAGAAAAGATGGTAACTATGGTATTATTGAATCAGAATAGCTTAAAAAGTGAATCGATATGATTCACTTTTTTTATTTAAGATTTAAAAATATGATATACTTATTATATTAAAGTAAGGTGATACTATGGCAAGTGTAGCAAATACTACATTAACTTTTTGTTGTTTTGTATTTATATCTGTTTTATCAATAATATATTTTACAAAAAAGAATATGAATAATATAGAAAATTCTATATATAGACAATTACTTATATGGAATTTAACAACATTAATAACACAGACAATATCAAGTATTACAATGCGATATTTATATAATTTAGGAGAATTTGCAATACTCTTTACACTAAAACTAAATGGAGCAGCAACAGTAATTTGGTTTTTATTCTTTTCAGCTTATATTGTTTCAGTAACACATGAGAGAAAAGATAGTACTCCAGCATCAGATAAAGAAAGAGCTAAAAAGTACCATAAAATACTTTTTATATTAACTATTATAATGGCAATAATTGCAGTGATATTACCAATGAAAGTTTTTTATAAAAATGGTATACCGGATGAAACAGAGGGAGTAGCAGCAATGTATTATTGGTTTTGTACTTTTGGATTAACAATATTCTCAGTCGTTTCTCTTATAAAAAATAGAAAAAAAGTAAGTATTAAGAAAATAGTACCATTAATAATAATAACTTTCTTAGTACCAGTCTCAATAGTATTAAATGGAATGACATCATTATTTGTATTACCATTTTCAATGACTCTAATTAGTTATTTAATGTATTTTACAATTGAAAATCCAGATATGAAAATGGTAGCCGAGTTGCAATTAGCTAAAGATCAGGCAGAAAGA
The DNA here is from genome assembly GCA_946617625.1 of uncultured Bacillota bacterium. GTDB lineage: Bacteria > Bacillota_I > Bacilli_A > RF39 > UBA660 > RUG14891. Next base: position 2,860 of record CAMOKF010000005.1, on the reverse strand, counting down.
GCAAATCAAGCTAAAAGTGATTTTTTAAGTTCTATGTCCCACGAAATAAGAACTCCATTAAATGCCATAGTAGGATTATCAGAAATGATAAGAACTGGAGACAATATAGATGCTATGAGAGAGGACTCAGCAGACATAATATTAGCTTCTCAAAATTTATTAGAAATAGTAAATGGTATTTTGGATATTAATAAACTTGAAGCAGGAAAAATGGAAATTATAGAAGTTAATTATAGCCCAATAGAAATATTTAATGATTTATCAAGATTGATAGAAGTTAGAATAGGAGATAAGCCGATAGAATTAAGAACTAACTTTTCAGAAAAACTACCTAAAGAATTATACGGTGATAGAGAAAAGATTAAAAGAATTATTACTAACTTATTAACAAATGCTGTCAAATATACTGAATCAGGTAAAATTGATTTTAAAGTAACTTGTGAAAATATCAAAGATAAATGTACTATGACTATATCAGTACAAGATACTGGTAGGGGAATGAAAGAAGAAATGCTACCTAACTTATTTACTAAGTTTAATAGGTTAGACGAAGATAAGGATACAGATATAGAAGGAACAGGATTAGGACTTGCTATTACTAAATCATTAGTTGAAATATTAGATGGAAAAATAGAAGTATCAAGTACATATGGAGAAGGATCTATATTCGTAGTAACGGTATCACAAAAAATTATAACAAGAGCTGATAATGACATAGAAGAAAAACAAGAAGAAAAAGAAAAAACTAATTATAAGAAGAAACTATTAGTAGTAGATGATAATAAGCTTAATCTCAAAGTAGCAACTAAAATATTAGAAAGCTATAACTTTACTGTAGAAGCTGCTAATAGTGGATTCGAGTGCATTGAAAAAATTAAATATAAGAATGATTACGATGCAATATTCATGGATATAATGATGCCACAAATGGATGGAGTAGAAACATTAAAGAAATTAAGAGAGTTAGAAAACTTTAAAACACCTGTTATAGCATTAACAGCAGATGCAACACTAGGTAGTAGAGAAAAATATCTAGAAGCAGGATTTGATGATTACTTAGCTAAACCTATAGTAAAAATGACTTTAGAAGAAACACTAAATAAATTTATAGATTTAAAAGTAATACAAAAAGAAGAAGTAGAAAGTTATGAACAAGCTTTCGAGAAGAATAAAGATAGTGTAGAAGAACTATAGAGTACAAAAAGCCTTTATTTATTAGGCTTTTTTTGATAAAATATTAAATTGAAGGAGATGAGGATATGCAATTTTTACGAAAATTGTTTGATCATGAGTATAAAGAATTAAAAAGATTTGAAGTATTAGCTAATCAAATTATGGACCTAGATGAAGAGTATTCTAAGTTAACTGATACTGAGTTACAAAATAAAACAGATGAATTTAGAGAAAGATTACAAAATGGAGAAACATTAGATGATATATTAGTAGAAGCATTTGCAACAGCAAGAGAAGCTTCATATCGTGTAATTGGAGAAAAACATTACTATGTTCAAATATTAGGCGGTTTAGCTATTCACTTTGGTAATATAGCTGAGATGAAAACTGGTGAAGGTAAAACATTAACAGCAGTACTTCCTGCATATTTAAATGCCTTAACAGGAGAAGGAGTTCATATAATTACAGTTAATGAATATCTAGCTGGACGTGATGCTGAATGGATGGGTGGAATACATAGATTCTTAGGTTTAACTGTAGGAGTAAATGGAAGAGACTTATCACCTAAAGAAAAACAAGAAGCATATAATTGTGATATCTTATACTCTACAAATAATGAAATAGGATTTGACTACTTAAGAGATAACATGGTAGTTCGAAAAGAAAACAGAGTTCAAAGAAAATTAAATTTTGCTATTGTCGATGAAGTTGACTCAGTATTAATAGATGAAGCAAGAACACCATTAATCATAAGTGGTGGAGAAATGAAATCAGCTAATTTATATATAGATGCTGATAGATTTGCTAAAAGCTTAAAAGAGAATACTGATTACATATATGATGAAAAAACTAAGAGTGTTAACCTAACAGATGAAGGTTCAGAAAAAGCTGAAAAAATGTTTAAGATAAAGAATCTTTATGAAATAGAAAATTCATCATTATTACATTATATAAATCAAGCTTTAAGAGCTAATTATTCAATGAGAAATGATGTAGACTATGTAGTACAAGATGGAGAAGTAATCATAGTAGATCAATTTACAGGTCGTCTACAAAAAGGTAGAGCTTTCTCAGATGGATTACATCAAGCAATAGAAGCTAAAGAAGGAGTTAATATAAATCAAGAAACTAAGACTTTAGCAACTATTACATTCCAAAATTTATTTAGAATGTATAACAAATTATCTGGTATGACAGGTACTGCTAAAACTGAAGAAGAAGAGTTTAGAAACATATATAACATGTATGTTATAGAAATACCTACAAATAAACCAGTAATAAGAATAGATGCACCAGATTTAGTTTATGCAACAAAAGAAGCTAAATATAAAGCAATAGTTGAATTCGTAAAAGAAAGATATAATAAAGGGCAACCTGTATTAATAGGTACAATTGCTATCGAAACATCAGAATTAATAAGTAATTTATTAAAACAAGCTAAAATACCACACGAAGTATTAAATGCTAAAAACCATGCTCGTGAAGCAGAAATAATATCTAAAATTGGACAAAATAAATCTGTAACTATAGCTACTAATATGGCAGGCCGTGGTACAGATATAAAACTATCTGATGAAATTAGAAAATTAGGTGGATTATGTGTAGTAGGAACAGAACGTCATGAATCTCGTCGTATCGATAATCAGTTAAGAGGACGTTCAGGACGTCAAGGAGATCCAGGATATAC